>SYKL01000397.1 GCA_005797785.1 Pseudomonadota bacterium
CCGCGTCGGACAACAACACCGCTTCTTCCAATCCAATGTCCACGACGCCCAACGCACCGTCCTCGGCCTCCGCCGCAAGCGGGGTCACGGTCAGCCGGACAAACCCCTCCGCTGGACGATATACGTCGGAGTCGCTTCGCGGAACGGCGCCCGCAAACCCGCAGGGATCCGCCAACGGCGCCTCCCCGACCTCCAAAAAAACCTGTGCGCCTAGCGGTTGCGCCAACGCAATCTGAACCGAAAACGGGGATTGTTGCTCAAACGCCTGCGCCACCGGCCGCTCGGTCGCCACGATCACGAGCCGCGCATCCCGCTCAACAGAGGCGGCGTAAGCGACCAAGTCGCCGCAAGCTCCCTTTTCTGTGAGCCGGTCCAACGCCGCTGCGCCCGTGCCATCCCGATCCGAGGGAGGCGGCGCGCAAGCGGTGAGCCAAAGCCATAGAATCATCGCAGCAAACCTTCGATCACGTCGGCCGCCTGATCCGCCGCGTTGAGCTTCGCTTGGGTACGGGCCGCTGCCGACATCGCCTTTAAACGCCCGGCATCGGCACCGAGGGATGCGATGGCATCCATGGACGCGTCAAGATCCCAGCTCGTTTCCGTTAAAACAAGGGCGGCACCAAGGCTTTCCAGCGCCCGCGCATTGGCCGTCTGGTGGTCGTCGGTGACATTGGGACTGGGGATCAGCACGCTCGGCAGCCCCAAAGCGGCCAACTCGGCCAAGGTGGCGCTCCCCGCGCGACAAACGACCAGGTCGGCGGCAGCGTACGCGGTCCCCATCTGGTTTTCATAGTCGCGAACGCACACCCCCGCCGGCGGAGTCCCGACCTGAGCCATCACCTCGGAATACAGCTTCGGACCGGTGATGTGCAAGATCTGCCAAGACCGATCCGTCCGCTTCATGCAAGCGATCGCCAATTCGTTCAAACGGGCTGCACCCAAGGATCCACCGACAAAAAGAACGATAGGACGCGCGGGATCGAGCCCGTACCGTTCCCGTGCGTCTGCGCGCTGGCCGCTCAACACTTTGGGGTTGACCGGTACACCGACCACATGTCTCGGGGCCTTTCCTGGGAGGTTTCGCGTGTCCTCGAACGACAGCAACACCGCATCCACCACCCGCGCGCACAAGCGGTTGGCCAAACCGGGGACCACATTCGCTTCATGCAACGCACTCTTTTTTCGCATCGACCAGGCTGCCAGCACCGGAGGAGCCGAAATGTAGCCCCCGACCCCGAGAACCAGGTCGATCCGATCGGCCGCCAGCACCCCGCGCATCGCCCAACTGGACCTCAGTAGGCGCCATGCAAACACCATTTTTCCAAGGATTCCACCCGATCGGGGGTACTGAAAGGCCGACACCGGCCGAAACACATACCCGCGTTCTGGCGCGACACGCCCCTCCAATCGCTCTGGATCGCCGTAATAAACGACCTCATGGCCGCGGCCGCGCAGAACATCCCCGATCGCGAGCGCGGGGTATACGTGGCCGCCGGTCCCACCGCCTGCCAACGCTATCCGGGCCATATCCCCCTCCCTTTGGCGGTGTATCCGGTCCTTGCACTGCCGGCTTGCCCACCCCTCCACGGCGTTTTTGGGCAGCCCTGCGCAAAACGTAAGAATCGGTTAGGAAGCCGTTCCATGTCGAAAGCTCCCGCCGCCACCCCCCGACCTCGATCGCTGCTGCGGCGTTTGGCCCGAGGTGTTCGTTTCCTTGTGCTTTCCTTAGTCATCGTCGCCGCGGCGATCGCGGTCGGCGCCGTTCCTTGGTACGTCCGAATTCGCGGGCAGGCCATCGAATTGGCCAAGGTGCATCAAGCCTATGAGGTTGCTCACCCAGGCTGGAGTTTCCCCTCCCGCATTTGGTCGGATTCGGCACCCATCGACACCTCGCCGGTGCGCATCGCACAACACGCCGAGGCTCGAGGTTATTCCGAGGCATGCCCTCCGAAAAACCCAGGCGAATATTGCAAAAAAACAGGCGAGGTGGTCTTACGAGGTGGCCGATTTCCGGAGGGCATTCAGCCCCCCGGCAACCAAGGATGGACGCGCCCTCTCGCCTTTGAGCCGGTGCTTCTGACGACCCTAATCGGCGTCGATGGCGAACGGCGCGAGCACCTCCCCTTGGCGGACGCGCCTCCACACCTCACTGCTGCGATCATGGCCGCGGAGGACGAACACTTTCGCGACCACTATGGTGTGGACTTTTTCGGAATGGCGCGGGCGGCGTTCTCCACCGCCAGGGGCAACTCCCAAGGGGGAAGCACCCTCACCATGCAGTTGGTGCGCAATCTCACCCAAGACCGGGATCGCACCCTCGCCCGCAAAGTACGGGAAATGGCGCTGGCGACCGCCTTTGACCGCTACGTCGGTAAAGACGGCGTCCTCCAGATGTATTTGGACGCGCCCTATCTGGGCCAGGACGGAACCCTGTCGGTTTGTGGATTTCAGGCGGCATCCCAATATTATTGGGGGATCGATGCGAAGGACCTCAGCCTTGCCCAAGCGGCAACTCTGGCCTCCATCCTTCCAGCCCCCGGCCGGTTTTCCCCCGATCGCAACCCCGACCAGGCCAAAGCCCGGCGAGACCGTCTGTTGAAGCGCATGGGCGAGTTGGGTTGGGACGTGGAGGCGGCGCTCGACGAACCGATCAACGCCAGCCCTCACCCCCTTCCCCCCGAGCGGTATCCGGCCTACGTCCAGGCGACCCGGTCGCAATTGGAGGCCGACCTTCCCCTGCCGATCGTTTACGGCGCAGGGCTGGATGTGTACACGGGTCTGGATTTAGCCGTTCAAAACGCCACAGATAAGCTTTTCCCGGAGCGAATCAAGCATTTGGAGCGGGCCGTCGGCCGACGCGGAAAGCAGCCGTTGCTCGCCGCAGGTTCAATCATCGATCCGCGGACGGGCGCTTTGATCGCCGTCGTCGACACCAGCCTGTCTACGTCCGCCGATTTCAACCGAGCGACCCAAGCGCGTCGCCAGGCAGGTTCTTCGTTCAAACCGCTGGTTTACGCTCTCGGCTTCATGCCAGGCGCCGACGGAAAGCCGCTTCACTTGGCAAGCGACACCGTGCCCAATAGCCCCCGCGACTTCGCCGGAACCAACGGTTGGCGGCCAAGAAATGTCGGCGGCCGATACTCACAGACGGTCTCCTTGGCGAGCGGATTGGCGATGAGCCAAAACATCGCCACCGCCTCACTCTTAGAGGAGCTGGGAGGCCCCGAACCCTTGATCGAGTTTGCGTCCCATATCGGGATCGATACCAGCGCCATTCCCGCGGAAATGGGCATCGCGCTCGGGCAAGGCCAGGTGACGACGCTTGAAATGGCCCGATTCGTCGCCGCCATTGCACGGAGCGGGACCCAAGCCTCCGGCAAACCGGTTCGCCAAGCGATCGATCCCCGCGGTGAGGTGCGATGGCAGCCCACCGAAGATCCGCAGGCCATGCCCCCAGAAACGGCCGCTTTAACGCGGGAACTGATGGGACTCGTGGTCAGCGCCGGCACCGGCGGCAGCGTCCGCGGGGGCGGCGGATTTCCAGGCTACGATGGCCCCTTGTTCGGAAAAACAGGGACCACCGATCTGGAAAGAGATTTGTGGTTCATCGGTTCCACCCCCACCTATTCCGCGGCATTGTGGCTCGGATATGACCAGCCGACACCGATAGGAGCCTCCGCAAGCGACCTTGCCGCGCCCTTTTTTGGGTGGTGGATGCGCGCCGTGCACGAAGGCCTTCCTCGGGAAACCTTTTCCGAAACCCCAAAAATCGAAAAGAAGCTGATTTGTTCGATCAGCGGAAAGTCTCCAGGATCGGGTTGTCACCTGATTTCTGCGCCCTTTCTTGAGGGCACCGGACCCACCGGGTACTGCGGAATTGTGCATCCGCCTCCGGATCCAAATGCCCCCGAAGACGAGCACAAAAGCCTGTGGGAGCGCATTGCGGAGCAGAATGCCGCCGACACGGACACCGATTTCGAACCGATCGCTCCGGATACCGGCGACCTCGACACGGACCTCACGGAGTGACCGCCTTCTGGCTTTTCATCGCCGCTCTTACGGGCGGGATTGGCTACCTGCTTGGCCGCGCCCGAAAAACACCCCCCGACGCATCGTCGCCACAGGTGGTCGATCAAATCCTCCGTCAGGTCACCTCGGAGGGCATTCTCGTTCATCAGGACGGCGTCGTCATCGATATGAACGATCGAATGATGCAAATCGCCGATCGGCCGAGGGACCAGATCATTGGCAGGCGGATCATCGATCTGTTGGGGCCGCACAATCAGGCCACGGTAACGGCCGAGCTCGATCGCGAAAACGCCACCTATGAAGTGGAACACATCCACCTCGATGGTTCACGCGGGCAGCTTCGCGTCAACGCCCGATCCGTTCAAATCGACGGGCGACGCCTCCGGGTGGCGGTCATTCAAGATCTGACCGAACGCCGGAAGGTCGAACTGGCCTTTATACGGACACAACAGGGTTTTCGGGCCATGATCGAGCGCCTTCCTTTCGGAATCGCGCTGCACCACCACGGGATCACCCGCTACGCCAATCCGTCGATTCTTCACTCACTCGGCTTCGAAAAACTCGACGACGTCCGCGGGCGTCCGGTGGTCGACTTCATTCTTCCCGAAGACCGCCCCTTTGTCGTCGAGCGCACCCGTGAGCTGTTGGAGTTTGACCAGCCCCTTCCGCCACTGGAAATTCGATTTATGCACCGCGACGGGCGACTGCTGAGGATGGAGACCCTTCCCGTTCGCATGATCGAATTCGAGGGCGAACTCTGTCACTTGGTCGTAGTCGTTGACGTATCCGATAAGAAGATTCTCGAAGAGCGCCTACAATTCGCCGACCGCATGGCATCGGTGGGAACGCTCGCAGCAGGAATGGCCCACGAGGTCAACAATCCCCTCTCTTACGTGATCGGACACCTGGAGTTGATGGCGGAGGCGCTACAGAAAGAAGGCCCAGCCCACCCCCTGGCCCACCATGTAAAAGAGGCACTCGAAGGCAGCGAAAGAGTCAGGCGAACCGTTACCGAACTCAAGACCTTTTCGCGGGCCTCCGATGAGTCGGTGGCACCTACGGATGTGCGCGAGGTGATGGAAACCGCGATCCGCCTCGGCGGAAACGAGATCCGGCACCGCGCCCAATTGCGTCGCCACTTTGACAATGTACCCCTTGTAGACGCCAATGCCTCCAGGCTCTCTCAGGTATTCGTCAACCTGTTGATCAATGCCGCGCAGGCGATCGCGCCCGGGCAAGCCGAAAGCCAGCGCATCGACGTCTACATCGCGGCAGACGGGCCAGAAGTAACGATCTCGGTTCAAGACACGGGCGCCGGAATTCCCCTCGAGGTACAAAAACGCATTTTCGACCCGTTTTTTACCACCAAACCCGTGGGCGAAGGCACCGGGCTTGGCCTTTCCATCTGTCACGGGATTGTCGCTTCGCTAGGAGGGTCCATTCGTTTTGAGAGCACACCGGGGCACGGAACGCGGTTCACCGTACGCCTGCCCGCCCGGCCCCCCCTGCCCGCAGCACCACCCACCAGCCCCGCCGCGCCCTCGCCCGAAAAACGCATCCGAATCCTCGTGATCGATGACGAGCCGGCCATTCTTGAGCTGCTGTCGCTTGCGCTCGCGCAGCATCAGGTTCACAGCGCGCGGGGCGGACAAGAGGGGTTAGACGCCTGTCTTAACGACGAGTGGGACGTCGTTCTGTGCGATCTGATGATGCCAGAGGTCAGCGGCATGGATGTCTACGCGCGGATCGCAGAGGTTAAACCCGAGCTTCTTCCTCGCGTAGTGTTCCTGACCGGCGGAGCATTCACCTTGGAAGCGCGCGACTTTTTGTCAAATCCGGCCATCGCCCGGCTCGACAAGCCATTTCGAATCGAGACCCTCAAAACCCTGATCGCGGGCTTCGTGCCGGCCCCGAGCGCGGATCGAAAGCCTTGAGCCCTAGCAGCAACGCGAGCAGCGGACGGTAGTTCGGTATGGAGGCCCGCGACGGAGGAGCGGCGCGATGACGCGGATCGCGCGCGGCCACCGGATCAGGGCTATCGATGATCGCTCCAACGGCGCACAGGAAGCGCGGACTAGCCGCGTTTCAGCTCGACAGCCGTGGCCACCAATTCGAACTTCTTCTCGCCTGCGGTGGCTTCCGGCCCCAACTCCGGTTTTGCCGCTTCCGACGCATAGTGTTCGGCTTCGGCCTTGTCATTTGCTTTTTCGACCACGGTGCCTTCAATCGTCGCCCAAGCACCAGTTCCATCCTTCGCAACCGAAAACTCGTGGTCCTTCATCAACACGCGCATCGTGCGATTCTCGTCGCTGATCACCATCCAGCAACCGGCTTTTTGGCACACATCCGCAACCCGGCCTTCGACCTTGATCGTCTTGCCGACCTGAGCCGCCGGATCGTCCAACAATGCGGCGGCCTGAATCGACTCGGTCACCGCAAAGGGTGCTCCAAAGTGCTCTGGGCCCGCTGCCGGCGCGGCTTCGGGGGCCTTGACCTCGGGCGCCGCGGCAACTTCCGGCTCAGAGTTCGCTCCGCACCCGATCAACAACGCAGACACCACCAGAATGCGACCAACCATTGTTCCCCCAAAAGGCCAATGTAACGCAACCGCCACCGCCGGTCGATCCGCCCCCCACCGCTTCGCGTATCATGGCGCTCGGGGGCGGGATGGACTCGGGGTTGTTCCAGGCGCGGCCACGCGAAACGGTCCTCCGGGACTTGATGTCGCGCGTTCGAAAGGGACTCGACGGACTTGACGACCCGGCCCTCCTGGCGACTCTAGAAGACGCGCTCTACTGCGAGCGAAAGCGCCTAGAACGCCAAACCCCCAAAGAACATGAATTGGAGCGTCTGGATCGACTGACCGATGCTCTCGTCAAAGGCTCGCGCCGCGCCCGCCTGGACGCCGGAATGTCCCTGGTGGAAGGCTGGGGCGAGGAGATCCACGGGCGCTTCGACCCGCGCTTGTACCGGTTCGCAACCAAAGCGCTACCTCGCGCCCTCACCGGCCTTTTGTCCGCCAAACCTGACCATTTGCGCGACTGGGACCTTTCGCCCTCTCGCCGTCTCAAAGTCACCGGCCCGCTCACGCAGCTTCAGCAGCTCGCCAAAGAAGCCACGTTGATCCTTGCTCCAACGCACCTCAGCAATCTGGACAGCCCGTTGATGGGGTTGGCGTTGTACCAAGCCGGGCTCCCCCCGTTCGTGTACGGAGCCGGTCTAAACCTCTTCGAAAACTCCGTTCTCGGGTTTTTCATGCGACGACTCGGCGCCTACACCGTCGATCGGCTCAAGCGCGCATCACTCTATAAAGAAGTTCTCAAGAACTATTCCGTGATGTGTTTGACCACGCGTCATCATTCGCTCTTCTTCCCGGGAGGGACGCGCTCCCGCAGCGGCGCGATTGAAACCCGAGTGAAAAAAGGCCTTCTAGGCACGGGTTTGACGGCCTGGCAGGAAATGATCGCCGCCGGCCGAAAAGACCCCGAGGTGTACGTCATTCCGCTCACTCTGTCGTGCCAATTGGTGTTGGAAGCCGCAACGCTGATCGAAGATCATTTGGCCGAAGCCGGCAAACAACGCTTCATCATCAGCGACGACGAATTCGCCCAACCGCGGCGACTGGCCACCTTCGGCAGGCGGGTGCTCGATTTGGATTCCTCTGTGGTCGCACATTTTGGCGCGCCTTTGGATGTTCTAGGCCGCCCTGTATCCCTCGATCCGGACGAACGGCGCGAGCAGGCGCTCCGCCGCCGTGGCTACGTCTGTGACGTCAATGGTCAGGTACAATGGGACGAACAACGCGACCGCCTGTACACCGATCGGCTGGCTGAGGCGCTGGTAGCCGCTTGGCCAAAAGGCGCGCACGTGATGGCGACTCACCTCGTCGCGTGGGTGGGCTGGCGAAGCCTGGAATTAGCCGCCGGTCAGCGCGATCCCTTTCGGCTGATTCGCATTCCCACGCCCTTGAGGCGGATCCCTGAAACGCTGTTTCGAGAACGTCTTGCGCGGGCGTTGGAGGCAGTCAACGCGGGCGCCGCAGCAGGGCGTTGGCATACGGATCTTCCGAGTGCGGCATCCGACATTCTCGCGCAGGCGCTCGATCGATTTGGCCGTTACCACCGCAGCCGGGCGCTGGCCCGCCAGGGCTCCGACCTGGTGGTCGAAGACCCAAAATTATGTTTGTATTATCGTAATCGTCTGCTATTTGCAGCACCGGAGGTGTGATGCGCGTCGGAATCTTGGGCGGAGGGCGTTGGGGACAGGCATTGGCGCGGCTCACCATGGCAGCCGGCCACCAGCCGTTCATCGCGTACCGCGATCGAAGCGAGCGTCCGCCGCATCTTTTGCCGTCGACCAACCATCCACCCGAAGTATCTGAGGCCTGCCAGCTGCTGATTGTGGCAACCAGTGCTTCCGAATTGCGCCAGGCGATTCGGCTGGCGAAGCCGGGACCCCAAAACCGCGTCGTGGTCGCCGGTCGCGGAATCGAGCCTGGAACCGGGCTTTGGCTCACCCAAGTGGTGGAAGAAGAGTGCGATGCCGTGCGCGTCGGGGCGTTGGCCGGACCCGCCCCGGTCGAGGAAATCCTCAACGGTGGCCTGTGTGCCGGTGTAGCGGCGAGCCCCTATGAGGAAGTTCGTACGCAGATCATCGAAGCCCTGCACTCCACACGGTACCGGGTTTATGAGACTGAGGATTTGATCGGCGTTCAGCTGGCTGGCGCATTTGTGCCCGTTCTCGCCGCGTTGGTCGGAATGGCAACCTCTTTAGGGGGTGCGGGCGTAGGCCTTCACGCGATGGTGGTCTCGCGAGGGATCGAGGAAGCAGCTCGACTCGCCAAGGCGATCGGCGCCAATCCCGCCACCCTGTCCGGGCTGGCGGGGATGGGCGATCTCGTCGCCGTCCAAGGAACCCCTTCCCACCCCAACTTTAAGGCAGGTGCCGCCCTCATCAAAGGCGACCGCACCCAGGGGCCACGATCGGTCGCAGAAGCCCTGGTCAAGCTCGCCCACGACCATGGCACCGATCTTCCGCTCACGGAATCCATGGTTGAAATTTGGCACGGCAAAGATCCTCTCGAAGCCGTACAATCCCTCATGGCCCGAAAGGCGACCCGAGAGTCGGGCTGATGGTCAAGCGGCTTACTATTCTGGCGGCCTGCGCCTGTCGGCATCCGGAGCCCGCCCCTCCCGATCTGGAGGGAGAAGTTCTGTATTTCTGGTCGACCTTCGATCAGGGCGGCGACGATTGGCCTGAACATGTCGACGTCTTTGACGACTTGATCGCAGAAGAGACCATCGAAATTCCTTCGGATGGCACGCTGAAATCCCTTGATTCCGCGGATGTCGACGATCTCGCACCGGGCAACGACCCCTCCACCGCAAGCGGCCTGTTCATCGCCAATGAATTCGATTGTTCGATCGCAGACTTACGCGCGATCCTCAGTTATCCGGACCAATTGGCGCTCTACCCTTCGAACTATGACACCTACGTGCGAACTTTCCAACAAAGCCGCTCCGAATGGCTTTCCGGTGACATCGAACGCCTCGACGCCGACGTCGAGTACGACACCACCGTACTTGGAGCGGAATATTCGGCCGCTCCGAAAGTAGCTTTCCGGCGATTTGACGACGCCGTGGTCAGTCGGGTGGTGATGCCCGAACCCGCGGAATTTGAAAGCGGAAACAAGTCGATCACCCAAGACTATCAGTTGGAAGTCTACTGGGCTGTCGGAGGCAAAATCCGGCACATCTACGGGTTTTGGCGCGATGCGGACTTTGGCGGCGCCTTCGTCGATGAAAGCGCCACCGTTCAAACGCTCGTTGTCGACGGGCTTTTCGATTGGGACGACGTCACCGAGCAGTGGTGCGCCGACGGACTGCCGGAATGATGTCCTGGATCCTTGCTGCGGCATGGGCGGCCGATCCCGCTCCCGTTCGAGACCAGGTCGACTGGCCTTCGGTTCACCTCGAAACACGGGAAACGCTCGCAAAATACCTTCAAATCGACACCCGCAATCCCCCCGGACATGAACGGCTCGGCGCGGAATTCCTCACGGCGATCCTCGATCGCGAGGGCATTCCCTGGAAAATCTACGGCGAAGACCCGGAACGTCCGAATCTGGTCGCCCGACTCACCGCCACCGACCCTAAACAATCGCCGTTGTGCTTGATGCACCACCTCGACGTGGTCGGATGGGAGGAAGCCGGTTGGGCGGACGAAACCGGTCCTTTGTCGGGCACGGTCAAGGACGGATTCCTCTGGGGACGCGGCGCCCTCGACATGAAGGGCATGGGCATCTTGGAGCTGCAAACCCTTCTCCTGTTGAAACGGATGGAGCTTCCGCTCGACCGCGACGTGATCCTGCTCGCGGTTTCGGACGAAGAGATCCAAAACACCGGCGCCGAAACCCTCGCCAAATCCTGGGCGGAGATCGGCTGTTCTCACATGATCAACGAGGGAGGGTTTGGCGTCGACGGTGGGCTGTTCACGGGGCAGGTCCTGCATGGCATTTCCGTCGCCGAAAAGGGGGTGCTGTGGTTCGATCTGGTCGCGAACGGCGCGCCGGGCCATGGCTCCACGCCGCGCCCTGGGGAGGCCCCCACGACGCTCCTGGCCGCCGTCGATCGCTTGGAAAGCGAACCCTCCCGGCATCGACTCACCCCCACCACCAAAGCCTTTTTTCGAGCGATCGGTGAACACAAGGGTGGATTCACCGGTTCCGTCCTCAAAAACCCCGCGCTCCTGCGCATGTTTGCCTGGAAGAAGCTGCTCGCCAATCCGGCCGCCAAGGCGATGCTGACCGATACTCGGCATGTCACCGCTCTTCACGCCGATGGAGGATCCCCCAACGTGGTCCCCTCCGAGGCGCGCGCCACCTTTGACATGCGCCTGCTTCCCGGGGTTTCACCGGAGGACGCCAAGCACTCGGTGGAGCGCCGCCTCGAAGGTTACGGCGTTCGCGTGGAAGTACGCCAGCAACTGACCGGAAACGGCAGCCCTCAGGACGATCCGCTGTTTCGCGCCATCGCAAAATATGCGGTGGAAGGTGAACCTCGAGCGGTCGCGGCGCCGATGTTGTCGATCGGGTTCACGGACTCGATCGTCTTGCGCGAAAAGGGGGTTCACGCCTATGGATACATCCCGTTCGTCATCGACCGCGATCTGCTCGGCTCCATGCACGGCGACAATGAGCGCGTCCCGCTGTCCGAGCTCGAACGCGGTTTGATCCGGTTGTTTTCGATTGTGGTGGATCAGGCTGTGCGAGGCGAATGAACGAGGGCGGCGACCGAGGAAGCACTCACTCCTCCGAGTCCAACACTCCTTGCAGCTGCCCCTCCGTCCGATATCGCGCACGAACGCCGATGTCCTCGGACCAATGATCATCAGGGATGATCGCAAAGCCGCCCACCACCTGCCCATTGTCGTCGCGGCTCATCACCACCGCGTGCGAACGTTCTCCGGCGGTTGCCCTTGCAAAATCCTCGATCGCTTGCTGAAGTTCTTCCCCCGCGAGATCGCCAGCCTCCTTGCTCAGCAGCGTGACTACACATGGGAATTCTTCGCAATCCACCTCGTCGATCGCAAACCGATCCGCCGAAAAGGCCTCGCGCAACGCGGTTTCGAAGCCCGCAGGCTTCAAATTCTCGGGGAGGTTTTCCGGCCATACCGAAGGCTCCCCCGCCACCGTCCGAAGTTGTCCGCGAGTGAGGGCTTGCTCAAATTGCAGCGCCGCCACCTGCTGCTCAAGCTCGGTAATGCGCGCTTGAACGGCAGGATCGGCCCGGCGAATTGCAGCTTGGGTTGGGGGGTCCGCGGGGGCCAATTCCGGCCGCGCCTTGGATTCCGACAAACCAAAAGACTCCGTTTCGCCGGCAGAAATTACGACCTCTCCATCGCTCGAAGCCACGGTGGCGGTGCCTTGATAGACCGTGATCGTGATCGCTGCGCCAGCCAGCGCAGAAACAAGGTGCGTTGCCGATTTCATGTCGACCTCCGCCCCGCTACCACGCGGATAACCCTGCGGAGGTTCCACCTGAACCAACACATCGCCGTCGATGTCCAGGCGACGATCTCCCGCAAAGAGCGATACCTCGCCCACGATGCGCTGCGACCCTTCTGCCAACACGATTTCAGGCGCCGACGGCCGCAAGCCCCACACACCCAAAAGCACCGCTGCGGCCAATGGAATCGACAGCCACCATCGCGAAATCGGGGCCTTTTCGCCCAGGATGGCACGATTTAGCCGCGCCGGAGGGGCCGTTTCCGGCAGGGATGCCAACTCCCCAGGAAGCGCCTTCATCATCTCCCACGCCTCGCGCAGTTCCGGGTCCGCAGCGATCTTTGCCGCGATCGCAGCTTCCTCCTCCGGGGAAAGTTCGCCCTCCAACCGGCGCGATAGGGTTTCCAAGTCGATCATCGTCCCCTCAGCTGTTCAAGCAACCGCGCCCTACCCCGATGAAGCCTCGATTTCACCGTTCCCACCGCAACACTCTCGGTTGCCGCGATCGAGTCCAGCGGAACGCCATCCAGATGATGAAGCACCACCACTCGCCGTTGATCCTCGGGCAACACCGACAATGCACGCTCCAGTCGTTTGCGATCGCGAACCGCGTCGATTCCGCGTTCGGGTCCCTCTTGATCCGCGG
Organism: Pseudomonadota bacterium; assembly: GCA_005797785.1. GTDB lineage: Bacteria > Myxococcota_A > UBA796 > UBA796 > SYKL01. The sequence goes on from SYKL01000397.1 coordinate 12,681, forward strand.
GAAGATCCCGAACTTCGACGACCTCCCCCCTCACCTTTCGGCGTCGGTGCTGGTCGACCAGATGCCGGTGAGCGATCGTCGCAATCCAAGTCGACAACTGCGCGGGTCCATGAGGGTCAAAGCCCGATAGAGCGCGAAACACCTTCTCCCAAATGGTCTGATAGTCGTCTTCAGGATCGGGCGACAGCCTACGACAAATGCCCCATACCAGAGCGCCATGCCTGCTCAACAATTCCGAACGCGCGGAGGTCTCGCCCTGAATGGCGCGAAGAACAACCCGATCCGGGAACGCGAGCATGTGCATGGTGGGATGTGTCACGCCGCGGCCCGCCACAGGTTCCCATGAATTTTCGCGCCGACAATTGGTAAAGCACGTTGACTATTCAACGGCTTTCCAGCGGCGCAGTCCACTCGCCGGCATCGACCAATGATCGAGTTCAATCCCTGGTCCCCACGGCCACCAGCCGTCGTCCGGACCAAGCTCCACATGGAACTGCTGCGCGGGCATGTACCCCTCGCCAACCAACACATAGGTTTGTTCGCCCTTCTTGGCTACATCCAAGAGCAGCACCGCGTGGCCGGGCGACCCCGGCACGACGACGATGTCCCCCGGCAACGGAACCGTGGCTGCAACCGTGTCTTTGTCCAGCGAACGCGTCCCGGCGTACATGAACACCGCCGAAAGGTATCCCTCCCAACTGCCCACCTTTCCTCTCTTCCATGCGAGCTTTTGGCCGGAAGCATAGGGATGTTCTCCATTCAACCACCGGGAGTACGGCATCGGGTCACCCGAAGTCGCATGAAACGAGATCGGAAGACCTTTTTCCTTGAGCCA
>SYKL01000398.1 GCA_005797785.1 Pseudomonadota bacterium
AGGGGTAAGTTCCATGGGAGGCTCCTACTTAGTTTGCAGTACCGATAACAATTTCAACGCGACGGTTGGCGGCCCGCCCTTCGGGAGTGCCGTTGGGTTCGAGCGGTTCGGTCGAGCCGTGCGCGAACACTTTCACGCGCCCGGAGGGGAAGTTCACCGGCGCTTGTGTTTCAAGCCACTTCTTGACGGCGAACGCGCGATCCTCGGACAGTTGCAGGTTTTTGTCGACGGAACCTTGGTTGTCGGTGTGCCCGTGAACTTCGACCAAGGTGCCGCCGGCGATCACCAGATCGTCGAGCAAGGTGGTCAGATCTTCCGTGGCTTCCGGCGTAAAATCTGCCGATCCGGATCGAAAGGTGATGTCCCAAGCGCGGCGGCTGACCACCTGTTCGACCGAGTCGGTCGCTTCGAAGGTGGGCAAGTCGGCCACGGTTTGCGGGGCATTCGCCTTTGCCAAGTTTCCAACGTACGAAGTGTCCAGAATCTCGTTGACTGGGTACCAGGTCGGCAGCATGTCCGGATACTGGCTCCGGACCACTCCCGCGAAAACGTTGTAGGTCGCGGCAAAAGTATTGGCCGAGCCATCGGTCATACCGAACATGGAGAGGTTGTCGGCGAGGTTGTTGACCGCGGATCCACCGAGTTCCACCTCGAGTCCCTGCTTGTCCTTCTCGTGCTGAATAGTAAAGTACTTGTACCAATATTCCGGCGTTTGTTCGTTGTAGACCACGGAGCTGATCGCCGCAGCCTGGCGCAGGGCATCGTCGCTCGCTTTGATCTGGTCACCGGCGGTAAAGGTAGCGCGAAGCATGCCTTCCACGATGTCGCGGTGAGCGGCCATCCACTTTTTGTGGCCGATGATCACGTTCGGCATTTGCGAGCGGTATTCATTCGTCGAAACGATGGAAACCAAGCCGCCTTTCTCTTTGGCCACCGTCACGTCGCCGGGCGTCCAGGTGACCACGCCGTCCACGCATTTCTTTTCGCGTGCGCCGGTCTTTTTGTTCTTCAAATCGACACAAAACCCGCTCACATACTTTTGGGCGGCGTCGATGTAGTCGGTCGCGTTCACCCAATTGAGCGCTTCCGGATCATAGACCTGCTCATTGGGATTGTTGGGGATTTGGTTGTCGCCAAGCCACTTTAACGCGATGTTCCAGTCTCCATCCCGCAGATAACCGGCCACCAACCCACCGCGGGCCGCTTGGGGGTTGGATTTCCAGGCGGGCGGGCCCATGAATTTGTCTTCGCCGCGGCTGTATCCCGCAGAACCCACCACGATCGCCATGTAATCGGGACCGAGCTTCTTCATGTTGTCGTTGAGGCCTTTCAAAAACGACGCCGAACCATCGCCCATGATCGCCACAAAATGCGCACCTTCGTCGGGATTGTCCTCTCCCGCCTTGAGTTGTTCGGCGAACGACAACATCAGACTCTGCATGGTGTCGACGTTGTCTTCGCGGATCAGCTTGAGGTTGACGCCATTCTGGCACATCAGGCTGTCTTTGGTCGATTGAGGGCCGCCCGTCGCCAGCATCAGGCCCATCTGCGCATTCCACGCCCAGTGGTAGAAACGAACTTCAGGTTTGTCCGTGCATCCACCCACGGTCGCCTTGACCGCCGCCACCTGGTTGGCCGAAAGCTCCGGCAGGGTCGCGACCGGCGGAACCGACGAATCCACCGGAACCCCAAGGACCAAGTCCTTCACCCCGAGCTGCCACACGGCGGCACCGGTGCCGGTCAGGATCGCAACTGCAAGCATGATTTTGGTGTGGGTCTTCAGGCGCACAGCCATGGAACAACCTCAATTTGGGAAGGGGGTCCGATTCGGACCTCTTCTACCACAAGCGTCGGGTCTTCCGACATTGGGCGCGCCGGCTACGCCGTCGTCCCCCTCCGGGCTCGCCTTTCGGCTCGGTCGCTTCGCGACCCGCTGTGCTGCCCTCCGGTCGACTCGCGCGATCGGAGATGGTAAAGCGCCGTTACTATCCCTGGGCGTCCCGCTGACACCCCGCTAAACGGTGTCTTCCCGGAGTATCGATGCTCATCCTCGCGCTGTTCGCCGCCCCCGCCGAAGCCACCGACCGCCAGGTGATGTTGGAGGTGTATACCGGGAGTTGGTGCCAATTTTGCCCGGACGGTCAGGTGAGAGCCGACGAATTGGCGGCCAACTGGGGCGAACGCCTGGTGGTGGTCAACGTCCATGAGGGCGATGCGATGGCGTTTTCACCGAGCCCGATCCAGGAGGTCTTGCCCGAGGGGTACCCGATGGCCACCATCGATCGCGGAACGGCGCTCTCTCGTGGGATTTGGGCCGATACGGTCGCTGCGCGTTTGGCCGAGCCGGCGGGGGCGGTGATCGAGGTAGAGCAACTCTGGAATGGTCTCGATCGAACCGCTTCTTTAACGGTGACCGCCACCTTTGAGCAGGCGTCCCCCGCCGCCACCCAGATTCGTCTGTATGTGGTCGAGGATGGACTTACCGGCGAAGGTACGGGTTGGGACCAAGTAAACTACTACAACACGGAGCCGGGACACCTCTTCTTTGGGCAGGGAAACCCGATTGTCGGATATGTCCACCCCCGGGTTTTGCGCCTTCTTCCTGTGGGTCAGGCCGACGACGGGGCCGTCGAGGCGGGGGTGGATGCGGGCCACGTCGAGGTGGAAACCTACGAAGTGGTCGTTCCCGAGCACTACGACGTCCACCACCTTTCGTTCGTCGCATTTGTGATGGACGCCGCCGGCGCTTCGGAGAGTCGACGTGTGTGGAATGTCGTTTCCGCGCCGCTGATCGTGACGGCAGAGCTCTCGTTGGCGTGGGCGGGCACTGACGATACGGCGCTCGATCTCGGGGACCTCCGCGTTGGCGAATCGCTTTCGAGGACGTTCACCGTGACCAATGAAGGTCCCGCCTACGCGCTGCTCGGGGATCTCACCGTGGATTCCTCCGATCTGTCGGCGGATGCCGACAGCTGCAGTGGCGAAAACCTGGCTCCGGAAGCGACTTGTGAGGTGACGGTTACTTGGACCGCGGCCGGCGCGTTAGACGCTACACTGACGCTTCCCTTCAACTCCGATGGAGAGGTCGCTGCGTTCCTCACCGGAGAGGGCGATCTCGCACCGGTTTCGCAGGATGACTTCTATTCGGTTGTGGCCGGCGAAACCCTGGACGTCGAAAGTCCGGGGGTGTTGACCAACGATACCGATCCGGACGGCGGGGTCATTCTCCCGTCGATCGTGGAGGCGATCGAGGGGCTGACGATGGCCGACAATGGCGCATTTTCGCTGGCCACCTCCGTCGAAGATGCAGGAACGACGCTGACGTTTACGTATGTGACCGAGGATTACGTCGGCCTTGGAAATGTGGCGACAGTGACCGTGGAAGTCACCGCTCCGGAAGCGGAGGATACCGATGGCGGGGAGACCGAACCGGCCACCGGTTGCGGTTGCCAAACGGGGGGAGCGCCGATCGTTGGCTGGGGAGCGGTACTGTTGGCGTTGCGTCGACGGCGCGGAAGAACCATTGGTCAAGTAAGTTGACTACTTGATCAGCGGGCGTGCGCGGTTTCAAACTTGCGCGGAGTTACGACGTCGGAACGCCACTCCGAGGGCGCCGAGTAACGCGCCGGCGATGCCGCTCATTCCGCCGGCCTGATTGCACGCGGATGGGCGGTTCTCCGGTCCGATTGCACTTCGATTCACGGACTCGGTGACGGTCACCCACACGGAGGTTTACTAGTGTCAGTCTCTTGAATAATCGACGTTGACGGTATGGTTCCTGCCCGAGGCCTCCAATAACAACAGCGAAATTGTATTTGGCGGTGGATCGATGAAAGAGATCTTCTGGATAATCCCTGTGGTTCTGGTCGCTTGTGGCGGCTCAAAAACTGATTCTCCTGCGGGGACATGGGCGGGGTACTGTGAACTGGACACCCCAACCAATGCGGACGTTACGAAGTGGAACTTCACGCTGGAACTGGCACAGCCGGATGAGCCGGATCTGTATCTGGGATGGGAACGTTTGGTTGGCACCTACGATATTGCAGGGGGGGATTATTCGGCTGAGGGCTTGGATATGGAAGACGCCTCTTACAGTTTCAGTTGGTGCCAAGCCAAGGAGGGATGTGGAGATCCCGCCGAGTCCGATTTCCCCCTTTGGCAATACGGAGAGGTTGAATTTAGCCTCACAACCCCTTTTGAAGAGAGTGGTTCCATCGATATTGGTTTTAACGGGTCATTCGCTGACGATTCGATGACGGGTGACTGCGCCGACAGCTATTTCGACAACAGTGCGCAGTACCTTTTGGACGGGTCGTTTTCGGCAGAGCGCGGTTGACGAACGGGCCGCCAGAGGGAAGAGGGAAAGCGCTTCAAGCCCCCCATTCCTATCGCGGCCCGGTGTTCGAGTCGCGATTTCGAGTCCGGTCGCAGGACGAGGTCCGAATCGAACCGCCGGCGGCATCGCCTCAGTCGGTTCCTCCGGCCCCCGCAACCTGGCGCCCGTGCACGATCGTCACAATCAGAATTTCCTGGTTCCGAACCAGATACATGATCCGGTATGACTGGACGACACGTTCGCGGATCATGGGGTTCTCAAGCTCGGGAACGACGCGACCGAGCTGCGGATGCGCCCTCAGTCCGTGAACCGCATCACGAAGGTGGTCCCGAATCTTTCGAGCCGCCGCCGGTTGTGTCCGAGCGATCGTCTGCACGATCGACAAGAGTTCGGCTCTGGCCTCGTCACTCCAACGGATTCGCATCGTCAGCGCCAACAATCAGGTCGTCTACGGCTGCCCAAACATCGTCATCGTCGTGGAGACGGCCTTCATCGATGTCGTTCAGCCCTTGTAGCACGTGGCGCAGCACTTCTCGCTGCTGCTCCAACTCGTCCGCCGCCTCGGGGCTCATCAACACCGCAGCCGCCTTCCCATGTTGTGTGATCACGACGGGGCGATCCGACGTAGACACCCGGTTCAACCAAGATGCCATGTTGGAGCGAAACTCTTTGGCTGGAACGAGATCTTGGGCTAAGAGGACACGTTTCATTTCTGTACCCCAATGTGTACATCATAGTGTACACATTGCCTCGTGTCGACACCCGATGGCGAACGGCAGCTTTTCGCCGGACCGGGACTCGCTCTCGTCCTCGGTGCCGAGCACGCCTACGTCGACTCAAGCCGTCGGTCGCTTGGGAGCAATGGGCCGGTCGGGGGTGTACGGGGTAATTTTGCAATAGGCTGTTGCAGAATTAGGAGCCGTCGGGAGATCGAGATTGGACGGGTCTAGATAGGGGTGGGTTTGGTGCATTCTTACGGCAATCTTTGACGATTGGTTGGGGACGGCAATTTTGCAGCAGTGTAGGGGGCGCATCGAACGGGTTTTGATCTTGCCCCGGTTCCGCGGACCACTCGGCAGGTGCCCGGTCGTACATTCCTTCGTGCGTTTTTTCGATTCCGACCACGATGCGAGCGCTCCGTGACCTCAGTGGAGCCACCTTCTGGATTGCGAGCGGACCGGAAACCGGACTATACTCAGACTGGGAGGAACGATGGCGCGTTCTTCGGTGATCCCTGTGACCGACCTCAAGGCCCACGCGGCGGAGTTGTTACGCTCGGTGGCGGAGGAGGAGCGTTCGGTCACCATCACGCAGAATGGGGAGCCGCGCGCGGTGCTGATGTCGGTGACCGAGCACGATCGGTGGCGCACTGCAATGGCGCTCCTCAAGCTGGTGGGACAATCGGAAGCGTCCATCGCTGCTGATCGCGTAGTATCGCAGGAGGAGGCGTTTCGACGAGCGGAAGCCGTTCTGGCACGCCCCCGCTCATGAACGAGGTGCGTTGGGCCGAGGACGCGGTTCAGGACCTGGAAGGCCTGCTTGCGTACATGGCGGAGCGGGACCCCAACGCGGCGTTGGGCCTCTTCCACCAGATCCGCGAACGAGCCGAACTCTTGGCCGTTTCGCCAGAGCACGGTCGTGTGGTTCCGGAACTCAGGGCATTTGGGGTGCTCGCCTATCGCGAGGTTATCGTTCGGCCCTACCGAATCGTGTACCGATCTGGAGACCAATGCGTTTGGGTGGTCACGGTGTTCGATGGGCGCCGGGAGGTCGCGGATGTGTTGTTTGAGCGCCTGATTCGGGGGTAGTAGGGCCCGCTGTTCGCTTCAGAGTGCCGGCCGACGCCCTCGAACGGCACTCCATACGGCCGCACTACGAAAGCGTCGGCGAGCTCATCCAGAAACAAGTCCAGGCAACGGCTGCGGTTGCCAGACCGGCGGAGCGCCGATCGTTGGCTGGGGAGCGGTACTGTTGGCAGGGTTGCGCCGAAGGCGTCGGTGAAACTCAAGAACGTGTAGGGGCCGCGCCAGAGTGAACGCGCACCCTTTCCAAGCCTTCCAACAGCAGCGCCAACCCAAAGTCCAGCGAGTGAACGCCGTCAAAGGCCCTCGTTGCGACCTGCGTCGTCAACGCATGCATCGAGGGGTACTGAACCGCCGAAAGACTGGGAAGATAGCCCGCAGCGACGACGGGGTACTGGTCTTTTGCAAACGGGAAGTTCAACTCTTGTAGCGTAAAGCCGTAAATGAAGCTGTCGAGCGCATTGCGGGCGTGGGCTGCGTTCGCCAGGGTGAAGCCCCCATGCCAGAGGCAGCCGATGGTGGCATCGACATACCGCAGCATCGCCGGGCCGACATTGGTGCGCGACATCAGCAGCGCGCACGCCCACGGATGACGGAGCAGGGTGGTATGCGCAGACCAAGCGCGTTTTCGCATGGCCTCCTGCCAGGGATCGGACTCGGAGGGACCTTCGATTTCCGCGACGATCTCGTCGACCATCGCGTCCAACAGGTGGTCTTTGTTGGCGACGTGATTGTAGAGGGACATGGCTTGCACACCGAGCGCCGCCCCGAGCGATCGCATCGAAAGCACATCGAGCCCCTGTTCGTCCGCCAGCGAGATCGCCGCTCGGAGGATGCGTTCGCGGGTGAGGGGGGAACGGGCACTCATGGGAGGATCACGCTCTTGCCAACGCTGTGGCCGGCGCCGAGGTAACGCAGCGCTTCCGGTCCGTCCTCCAAGGTGTATCGGCGATCGAGCACCGCCCGGACGGTTCCGGCTTCCATCCATGCGGCGACGGTGGTCAGGTCGTCTTTCGACGGCTTCGCCATCAGCGGGACGAACGCTTGCGCGGAAGTGAGGTTGGAAGCCATTCCACCGAGGGTCGTGAACAGGGGCCCGACCCAAGGGTTTTCGGCGCCACCGGCGGCGGCGA
>SYKL01000399.1 GCA_005797785.1 Pseudomonadota bacterium
ACGTCGATCGAGTAGATCTGATCGATGTTTTCTGGCGCATCCCAGTAGCCGGAGAGGCCATCCGGCGCGAAGACCCAGCCGGTCGGTGCGCGGGGAAACCAGAGTAGAACGCCATCACCTTCCGGATCGTCGACTTCGAAGGTGATCTCGTTGCGCACACCGGGCTCAGGTTCGAAACCCGCGAGGGCGTAGTCCTGCGGATCGTGCTCGACCCCGTTGACGGAAAGAATCTTCGGAGGGTCGTTTTGGAAGGGATACATTCCGCAGCCGAGCAGCGCGAGCGCGAGCATCATGGGACCTCCAAAGTGAGGTTGGCCCAGCCTTGTGGAACGCCGTTGCTGGACGGAGCTTGCACTACCACAAACACTCGCAGCGGACCGTGCCAGTCTTCGGGGATATGAAGCGTATTTTCGCTGATGAAGGCCGGATCGGTGGTGTTGTCGGCGGTGCGGCCGGTGCCCGACAACTCGCCAGCGTCTACATACCAACGCCAACCGGAAGAATCGGGAAGGACATCGGATTCGGAGCGAAGGAGGATGTCGCCGCCGGCGACGGGCGAGCCCTCCGCGGTCAAAGACACCGTAGGAAGCTCAACCATCTCGGCGAGCCCGGGGATAGCGTAGACGGCCATCGAAAAGGAGCCAAAGGCGGGGGTATCACCGAAGTCTGCGCGAATGAGCAACGGAACGATGGAGGTGCACCCCCAGACGTCCCAGTCGGTGTCGCTCGGTTCCGTGCACTCGATTGCGGATTGATCCGGTGGCTCCCACCAAAACGGAACTTCATCGGCGAGATGGGTGACGTAGTCCTCCTCTTTGAAGCAGTCCGTCCCGTAGACATTGGACAACTGATCTGGAAGGAGGCCGCAAACATCCACACTGATCCGATCCGGCGCGGCGCCATCGGGAGCGACGATCAGGGCATCGTACAATACGGGAGTTCCGTGCTGGAATACCTGTGGAAAGGTCGAGATGGCCAAAACCCGTGGTCGATCGATCTGGCAGTCCAGGGCCATGGTGGTGAGGTCGCCGTCTCGGTAAAAACAGGCCGTTTGAACGAGAAGAAAGAAGAATGGCAGAAGGAGGCGTTGCATCAGTAGGCGACCTCGAGCCCAAAGTCAGGGGTGATCGGAATGGAAAACGATTTCTGTAGTTTGGTGTACTTGGTATTGTAGGTTGCAACTAGCCAATTTGATGTATTGAACACATTCATGATGTCGAAGTACATCGTCACTCGGGCGCGTTTTTTGGTCCACGTCTTGTCGACTCGTAAATCGACTTGACTAAACCAGCCGAAACGTTCGCTGTTGGTGTCGCCGGTAATGGCGCTCCACGTGTCATATTGCGCATCGTATACGCCGTGCAGGGGCGTGTACGGATACCCCGTGGTGAGCCGCGCCTTGCCCGAGATGCGCCAATCCCGCGGGAGGTCCGCCGCGGCCACCGCAACGAAGTTGAACGGAGTATCGTAGTTGCTAAGCTCCACATTGCCGTCGTCGTCCACCCGCAACGACCGCCCCAAAGTGAGCGCGACCCAGCCAAACCACGGTCCGCGGGGGCGAAGGCGGATCATCCCGTCAAGCCCGAAGGCGTAGCCGGTGACCGAGTTGTAGGTGGGGATGACCTGTGTTTGAGCAGGTTGCGGTCCCCCATCCCAATCCTCCGCGTCAAAATCACCGAACTCACCGGCTTCTGCCGGAGGCGCGACGATCACCCGTTGATCCTTGACCACCAGGTTGTCGGAGCGCGAACCGTAGATGGAAACGTCAATTTCGAGGCCGTTGCTCCAGCGTCCTTCAAGGCCGGACGACAATTGCCATGCCGTGATCAACGACAGATTGGGGTTTCCAAGGCCATTGGCGTAGCGATCGGCAGGAGGAATCTGCGAAAATCGGCCAACAAAGGACGTGAGCGTCCAGCGCGGATGAAGCTGGTAGCGGAACGTGAGCCGGGGTTCAGGTTCCAACCAGGTATCGCCGTTGAATGCGTGCGCGCTGCCTCGAAACCCTGGGGATAAGAAGGCTTTGCCGATGGTTTTTTGCCACTCGATATAGCCGGCGAAAGTCGTGCGTTGATCCTTGGTGATCGTGGCCCGACCGGTCGATGATACCGAGTGGTAGTCCTCTACGCGGACCGGCTGCAATTGGAAATCGATCCCGGTGCGAACGGCGGATCCATCGGGCATGGGGAAACGATCCGATCGTTTGCCGAGAAAACTCCAGCCGGTCAGCTGCCCCAACTCCACACCGTCGGTGAGCGTTCCGATGCCTTCAAACAGGCTTCCTTGAGCGTCCGGTCCGGTGGCGATCCAGGTGGTCTCCTCCCGGCCGTCGAGCTTTCGATCCCAGCGCAGATGAATGCGGTGAAAGCCGGTGTTCATCAGCTGGTTGGGGTCGTAGGGGAGGGGAGATTCTTCAGGAGGGTCGAGCTTTCCGTCCCCATCTTGGTCGTACCGAGGGGGAACGAACTTTAGAATGTCCCGCGAGCCGAGACCTGTGAGAACCAGCCGGTCAGGCCCATTTTCGTAGGCGATGCGCGCCAAATAGTCGGTGTATGAAATGGAAGGGTACCCGGGTCGCTCGCCGCGAATGCCTTGGGAGTAGGCGTAAATTCGGGCGCCGACGCCGATGAGGGCCCCGATCCAGGACACCCGGTAGGCACCTTGCCAGGTCCAATGTTTGGCGAGTCGGCCTTCTCCGGAAATCGAAAAGTCCATTAAACTCACGCCGATCTTCCCATGCCAGCCTGGTTTTGGCTCCAGATCGAGGGTGCGCGCATTGACCACGGCCTGAGTGGAGTCGCCAAAACGAGACGGCATTCCTCCTGCAAAAAACTCGATGTCGTTGATCACGGTCGGATTGATGACGCTTCGTCCAAAGAAAAAATGGAAAAGGTAGGGGACGGGTACCTCATCGATGTAAGTGGCGGTATTTAGCGCTTCCGCGCCGCGAACCACGATTCCGCCCTCAAGTCCGGCTGGGCGGGCCACGCCAGGAAGCGCTTGCAGCGCCCGAATTGGGTCGCCCATCGCTCCGGGCACTCGGCTCAACTCTTCCGCGGTGAACACTTGGCGAGACACTTCCTCGCGTTTGCTTTCGCCGTACACGATGATGGTTTCTGCCCAAGAATAGCGTTCAAGGCGGTAGATAACTTCGAGGGTCTCGCCAGCCACCATCATTTCAACGGTGGACTGGGCTTTGTGATCGGGGCCTTCCACTGTCACTTCATGGGAACCGCTGGCGAGGGTGCAGGTGAAACGGCCTTTTTCGTCCAGCGGGGCGGGCTCAGCGCCATCGCACTGAAAGGTCCCGGAGACCGGTAAGCCGGATCCGAACTCCAGAACTCGGCCAGTAAGGATTCCTTCGGTCGGCGCTGCGATCTCCGCCGGTGCGGAAGGATCTGGCGGGATTTCGATGGGTGCGGCCTTTCCAAAAGGGTCGCTCGCATGTGCGAGTTCCGCGAGCCACCACAGAAACAATCCGCTCATCATCGCCCACTCCCCACGACCCAGTGCCCGAAACGCGAATTTCGATCACTCTGCCGCGCCATTCGTGCACCCGCTGCGGAATATCTGAAAACTAAGCGGCGTCGTGGCGAGAGTTTGTAACATGCGTTTTCGGCTTCGAATGCTACACTACACCCATGAAGTTCGAGCTTCTGAACGAATGGCGCGGCCTGGAACGGATCCATGCCGATGAAGTCTCCGAGATTTGCCGGTCGGAGCTTCGATTTTCGCGAGCGGTTCCGCTGGCGGTGGAGCGCACGACCTTGGCGATCGGCGCGTTTCGGCCGCCCGTGATCTTGGTGCATGGGTTTGCGCAAAATCGTTATACGTGGCGCATTTCCGAGCGGTCGATGTCAGGCTATCTGGCGGCCGCCGGATTCGACGTTTACAACCTCGAGCTTCGCGGCCACGGCAATTCTCGGGCGTACGGTGCGGGAAATGCGCGGGCATTTGCCGAGTATGTTGACGATCTCGTTGAAATAGTAAACCAACTTGACCAACCGCCCTTTGTGATCGGGCACTCCCTCGGTGGCGCGGTCGCGGTCGGGGCAGCGACCCGGGTTCCATTGGCCGGATTGATCCCCATCGCGGGGGTGTTTCGGTTTGCAACCCAGAATCCCACCTTGCGAGCACTGGCGCGGATCTCCCTTCGAGCTTCGCCAATTTTGGAGGCTGGACCGGTGCGTATGTCGACAGGGTGGGCGGGTCGCTTGTTGGGCCAGCTGTATGGGCTGACGGACATTGCCGGTTATGGGTTGCCTTTGGCGGGATGGGTCCCGGGATCGCTGGAGCGACATCTGCTGGAAGAGCGGTTAGCGCTCGGTTTTGATTGGACCAGCGTCGAAGTGTGGCTTCAGATGTGCCGTTGGGCGCTGGGTGAGCCCTTTGAATACCAGGAAGCGTTTTCGAAACAGGATCTTCCGCTGTTCGTGATCGCGGGGGACTCGGACCCGCTGTTGCACGCGGAAGATGCACGTTCGTGTTATGAGGCGTCCAACGCGACGGACAAGAGGTTCGTGGTGTTCGATGCCTTTGACCACGGCCACCATTTTGGCCATTTGGACCTGATTCTTGGCCAACACGCCCCCGACATCGTCTGGCCTCAGATCCGCGAATGGCTGGTGGCGCGCTCCTGAAGTGTGGATCCTGTTGTTGTTTGCCGTATTTTCGCTGGCTCGGGCGGGGGCAGGATTTCTGAACGGCGACGCCGCGGTGTATGCTTGGCAGGGCCAAAACGGACATTGGCAGGAACGAAGCACCCATCTCCTATGGAACGCTTGGAGCTGCCTGGTGGGTGGTAGGCCACTGTGGCTTGATCTGACCCACGTGGTCTGTGGCGTATTCGCGGTGCATGCGGTGGGTCGTGTCGCGGAACATCGGGCGTTGGGCATGAGTTATGCGGCGTTGATGCTCCTCCCGTGGGCGCCCTACGCTGAGGTGGATCTACCTTGGGTCGCTGCGATCGCAGCGGCGGTGATGGTCGGTTCAACGCTGAGTTCATCGGTTTTGGTGGTGCTTGCGGTGGGCCTCTCCCCGACGGCGCTGCTGGCGGTTCCGTGGTTGGCGGTTCGTCGCCGCAGCATGGCGCCGGTGGTAGCGGCGGTATTGGCGGTGTTGGGGGTGATGGCTGTGAGTCGAGGGGAGTGGTGGTGGGGCGAACGCGGGGTGTGGAATGCGACGCTTCATCCAGGACAAACCATCGAGAACTGGGCCTGGATGTTGTTGCTCACCGCTCCGGCCTGGTTTGGAAATCGGTTGCCTCGCTGGGAGACGGTGGCATGTTTGCCGCTTTTGCTGGCGCCGTCGGACGTTCCAGCGTGGTGGGTCTGGGGCGTGGCGGTGGCGATGGTGTCCGTTCCTTCGCCGCGAAACATGGGAGTTCGACTCGCTTGGCTGGCGGCGGTGTCGTTGGGCACGGGGTTCGGAGTGCACGGCGGCGTCATCCGCGACGAAATTCGGGTGGCACGGGCGGTTGAATCGGTAGAGTTGGGTGATTCGCTGATGGGCTCTTGGTCGTTGGCGGTGCGGGTCAGCTTGCGCGAAACAGGAGATCCAAAGGGTTTGACTCGCCTTTCGCCGCAGGACTGGAACCATCGAGGATGTCCATCGGGTCGAACCTGGGATCTCGCCAAAGAGCGGTGGTTGGAATGCCCTTGAGCGCGGGAGAACCAAAGGATCGGAGGTACGGCGCTTGCATCCGCCCGGGGATCGGTGATGATCCACCGATGCCCTTCTTCCGTGCAGCTTTCACAATGCTGTCGCTCGCGAGTTGTGTCGGTCCGCGACCGTCGGAGGCGGAGCCTACGGCGCCACCGGAGCCTTTGGTGGTGGCGGCGACGCAGGCGACCAGTGGTGATCCTCGGTTGGCGCTTGATGATCGTGTGGAGACGGGTTGGACTCCCGCCACCCCCGCCGAGAATGAATCGATCGAATGGTGGTTTGAACCAGCAGAAAGCCTGAATTCGGTTCGGCTTACGCCGTGCGAAGGAGGGGCGGCGTTTCGCATGCAAATGATGTTGGATCAAGCTTCGGGGCCAGAAGTCAGCGTGCGGGGTGTTCTGCCCGTCCAAGCGGATTGGTCTGAGGGAGTCCACCGGCAACTTGGCTTGCGGATCCTGAGCGTGGAAGGCGGAACAGTTCCTTGCTTGGCGAAAGTCGAGGTAAGGACCGGAAAAGTTTGGCGACCGTTGGTGCCGCCTCGGGAAGTGCGGGGTCGGGTTCGCATTGCTTCAGTGGATTCCCCTGGTTCCGCGTGGGCACTGGTTGACGGCCGCCCTGACACCGCTTGGGTTGAGCTGGGAATCGGCGACGGCCAGGGCGAGAAGATCTGGTTTGTCCTCGACGAACCCCTTCAGCTGGCGGGCGTCGAGATCTGGAATGGTGACCAGCGAACTGAGATCACCGCGGGGGAGTTTGCCAAGTTAGCCCGAGTGAAAATAGAAACGGATGCCGGTTTTGAACACTCCATCGAGGTGACCGAGCAGCCGGGAGCCCAGAAGTTCTCGTGGCCGGCCGTGGATACACAGCGTTTTGCGCTCGTGATCGAGGAGGCCCGATCCGGACATTCGAAGCGCCCGGATCGTCGGCAGGAATTACGGATTGCCGGTATTCGACTGTGGGATGCGCGTGGACCGGTGCAGATGCGCACCAATGACGCCGCCGAACGCGAGCTTGCGGTCGGGCATGAGATCGCCGTTTCTTCGCTTGGGTTGCTGCAAAATCGAGAGTGGAGAAGTGTGTGCGGACATCCCCGTCGACGCTTGAAGTTGCGGTCCAATCTCAGCGTCTTCATGGAAGATGCGCCCGGCCGTGTGTTTGAAGGGACCTGGGATCTCGATCGCGCGGACAGCCCC
>SYKL01000400.1 GCA_005797785.1 Pseudomonadota bacterium
CGGCGAAACCCGAAGCGGTCCTTCCTGTTCGTCAGCAAGGTGCTCGGCCGCCACCACGCCATCGAGCCCTCGGTTCCTCGATCGATCGCTCGTAAACTGGCAGATCGTCTGCCCGCCGATCTTCCCGGCCCGGTGTTGGTGATCGGCCTAGCGGAAATGGCCGTTGCTCTCGGGCAGCTGGTTCACATGGAGTATGCCCGGCGCGCCCATCGCCCCGACGTGTTGTCGCTTCAAAGCACCCGGCATCGGGTGCTCGACACCCCCCTACGCTTTCAGGAGAAGCACAGCCACGCCGCGCAACACTACCTCCATTCTCCGGAAAAACCTGCCGCAAAGGCTCTGTTCGACCAGTCGCGAACGCTGATCGTCGTGGACGACGAAATCACCACCGGAAACACCGCGGTCGAACTGGCCCGGATTTGGCGAGCTTCCTGCCCACACGCGGAACGCCTGGTCGTGGTCACGCCGATCTGCTTCGCCTCCAGCGAAACGATGTCCAAAGCCCTCGGGCTCCCCGTTTCCGTTCACGCGCTGGTCGAAGGCACGCTCGATTTTGAGCCCAACCCAACTTGGATTCCTGGTGTCCTCCCTAAGGTTCAAACCACCAATGTCGATCACACGGCGACGTTGCGACGCGACTCGGCGCGTCTCGGCCGCCTCGATCCCGCCGCCATCACCCCCGAGATCGCGGCCGTCGCGATCTCCCTCGCACCTCGTTCCGGTGAACGCATTTTAGTTCTCGGAACCGGTGAATTTACCTACGAGCCGCTTCTGCTCGGCGAAGCGCTTAGCGCCCTCGGAGCCACGGTACTCCTTCAAGCGACCAGTCGATCGCCGATTCACCTCGGACACGCGATCCGCTCGGTCCTGGAGCTGCCCGATGCCTATGGCGAAGGCATCCAAAACTTCCTTTATAATGCATCTCTCGGCGAGTACGATCGGGTGATTCTGTTTCAAGAGGCTGCCACAGTACCCACCGAACTGGCGGACCACCTCCGCCAAAATGGCGCTCGACTGGAGATCCGCACGTGGAACCGGTGACGGCGCTCCCGGTGTTCGCGTTCTCCGATCTGGACGACACCCTGTTTCAAAGCCCTCGAAGACGCGATCCTGGTGCAGGAGCGATCGTTGCGGCGCTGGACATGGAGGGCCAACCTGGGTCGTTCCAATGCATGCGACAACAAGCGTTCTTCGCCCTGCTTCAGAACACCAGTACAGTGATTCCGGTTACCGCTCGAAGCACCCGAGCGTTAAGCCGCGTTCTCTTGCCCTTTTCCAGCTGGAGGATCGCGTCTGGGGGTGCTGTCCTCCTCCAACCGGACGGCCAAGAAGACCCTGAATGGCGCGAAATCTCGCAAGCTCGCGTTCACAGTGTGTTGCCTCTGTTTCAAGCAGTAGTAAACGAGGTTGACCAACTGCTCGCCGCCTCAGGTTGTGCTGAACGGTGTCGTATCCTCGAAGATCTCGGCCGCCCGGTCTATTTGGTCGTCAAACGTTCCGAAGGCTCCACCTTCCCAACGGAATTCCGGAAATTGCCCGTCGATCCGCGCCTACAGCGTTGGATCACCGGCGAAAATCTCGTGTATGCCGCGGCTGACGTCACCAAAAGAGACGCAGTACAGTTCTTGCTCGACCACAGACTCCCAAAAGAACGGCTGGCTCTAGGTTTCGGCGATTCTCCGATGGATCAAGGGTTCCTCGAAATCTGCGATTATGCCGGTTGGCCCGCAATCAACCCCTATGCACGTTGGAGCGCGCCATGACCTTCTCTGGGAGCTATGCCCCAGAGGACGTCCGTTTTCTGCTTGAGCCGGCAGAGATCGCCGAACTCAGCATCGCCGAAAAAGAGCGCCGCATCGATGCCGGCGAACACTACAGCGACTTCTTGTCCGCAGAAAAACCCCCAACGGAAGCGTACCTTTCCGCCTACGAAGCGGCGTTGGCCCGAAATGGGGATCGGCTGGCCGGCGATGTGGCGGTTCTCGCTCGCTCTTTGGCGGAAGAGGTGGGTCCGGGTTTAACCATTGTGTCGCTTGCAAGAGCCGGAACACCGATCGGTGTGTTGCTAAAGCGCTTGCTGGACCGCGCCGGAATCGTCGACGTCGCTCATTACAGCATTTCGATCGTCCGCGATCGTGGCCTGGATTTCGAAGCACTCCGGCAGCTCGTTGCCGCACGAGACCCGTCCCGAATCCGCTTTGTCGACGGATGGACCGGAAAAGGAGTCATTCGACGCGAGCTTCGGCGTTCTCTCGCCGAATGGCGAGGGCCGGCCCTTGAGGACGAATTGTGGGTCGTCTCCGATCTCTCAGGCACCAGTGACCGCTGCGCAACACGCGACGATTACCTTATTCCTTCCGCCATTCTCGGCGGAACCATCTCTGGTTTGGTGAGCCGGACGGTGTGGAGTTCGCCAGGGCTGCACCGGTGCCGTCGATTGCCGGAGTTGAGCGCTTTCGACGGTTCGCGCGCTTTTATCGAGCGGATCCTCGCCTCTACGCCCGACCTCTCGAAGGTTCCGCTCGCTCTCCGCCGAAATGAAACCGCTGAAGCAGCGGGAGCAGCGTCGCTCAAAAAACTACTCCTTAAGTATGGGATGGAGGAGAACAAAATCAAGCCGGGCCTCGGCGAGTCCACCCGGGTGCTGCTCCGGCGTATGCCGCGGCTGATCCTGATCCGCGATCCCGCTGAACCGGACGTTGCTCATCTGCAATTGCTGGCTAGGGAAAGAGGAGCGCCGGTCGAAATCGAGCCTTCGCTGCCCTACCAAGCCGCGGCGTTGATCGCGACGGCCGGCGACTAATTAGTAAGGCGATTTACTACTTGCTCGCCGCTCCAACAAAAAAGCCAGCCCCGAAGAGCTGGCTTCTATCCTCAAAACCGTCGATCAGACGGTGACGGGGATCTTGAACTCGGCCATCGCGCCACCGACCGTCTCGTAGGCGAGATCGACGGTGAGGTTGGTCGGCTTGCCGACCACTTCGAAACCGATGCTGACCACCGCAGGGACAACCTCGAAACCGCTGTAGAAATCGCCATCATCGTAGCGATTGGTCTTGGCGTCGCCGACCTTGATCACCTTCTGATCGCATTTCACCGACACCGTGCCATTGGAGCCGGCGCAGATGATCGCGCTTTGGAACTCCTTCACCATGTGTTGGATCGTGCCTTCGATTTCGGCAGCGGTGTCGAAGTCGACGCAATCGATGAAACCGGGGTGCTTGGCTTCCAATTCGTCGTCGAGGCGCTTCAGGAACTTGAACTGAAGGTTTCCGAAGCCGGTAAAGTGCAGTTTGAACCCAAACGGCTCGGCCTTGGTGTTGTACTTCTTGCCCAGCTCCACGATCGCGTTTTCGGTGTCGGTTTCATCGTCGAACTCACCGTCGGTGAGAACGGCAATAAACACATTCGTGCTGCCTTTTTCTTCTTTCAAGCGGCGTGCGATGTCCCGCAACACCGGCGCGCACACGGTCTTGGTGCCCATGAGCTTGCGCGCGGTGCCGATTTCCACGAAATCGGTCAGGTGCTGCTGCACTTCACCCGGGGTCGCGATCGCGCCGATGTGTTTGAACGGCTCGTCGCGCAACGAGTGAATGTACACGTCGATCCCATCTTTATCGAAGGGGTTCAAGAAGGCGACCACCTTGTCGACCACATCGAACACCTTCAAATTGCGGTACGCCGAGGCATACATGCTGAAGCTGGCGTCCAACACCAACACCACGTCGGTGCCGTCGACCATCGCCGCGCCACCGGTGCTGGCCGTGTCGGGCGTAAGCTCAATTTGAACGATGGTGTTTCCGTTGGGCTGAGCTTCGGAAACCACCGACATCGCTTTGATCCCCTTCGGAAGGGCGGCAGCAGCGACGGGCGGCGGTGGTGGTGGTCCACCGTCTTTCTTGGCAAGCTTTGGCATGGGAACTCCTTAGAGTGGAACTGCGGTTTTAACTTGGAATTCGTCGCCTTCGGTGTCGGAGAACGAGATCTCCAAATCGAATGTGGTGGGGAGAGTTTCAAACTCGATGTTGAGCTCAAGGGTCTGAGGCATACGCTCCAACACCAACAATTCGGGATCGCCCACGCCGTTGTAGGAGTTGGTGATCTTCTTGATCTTGGCGCCTTTCACTTCGACGGTGCCGTTGTTGCCAACGGTCATAAAGCCGCGCTCCAGCTCTTTGAACACCACTCCCGGGGAGTCCTTGACGTTCTTGGCAAGGTCGAAGGCGACAATGTCGATCGGAGCGAGCCCGGAAAGGCCCTCATCGAGGGTCTTCAGGAACTTCTCATCGACCTGGTCGCCGATCCCGAGGATGTGGATGCGGTACATGTTGGGGTTCTTCGCCGCGTGTGCGGCCTTGGACATCGACACGATCTGCTTGATCACTTCGTCGTTGTCCATGAAGGTACCGTCGGTCACCAACTCAATAAACAGGTTGCCATTTGGCTTTCGCTTTTCCATCGCGGCCTTCAGAGCCGGGGCGCAAGCAGTGCCCATACCGTAATCGGTATCGCGCAACGCGAGAGCGCGGTCCAGCTGCTTACGATCGGCCACTTGGCCGATGTCCTTGACCGTCAACAGCTTGAGCACGTCTTCGATGCCAGCGGTACGGTTTTGCAGCCGCGGGATCAGGCGTTGCACGGCGTCTTGATCGCCATTGCTTGCCGAATGCAGCAAAAAGTCGATCCCGTCATCGTCGTACTCGAGCACATACTCAAGGATCGACCATACGGCGTCCTGAATCTTGTTGGTAGCATACATTTCGTGCATGCTGCCCGAAGCGTCGATCACGAACACGATGTCCGTGTTCGGCGCCGGCTGAGGCTTGAGGTTCTTCTTGTTGAACCGCATGCTCAACGAAACCGTCTTGCCCTCGACGCCCGTGATGTCGAGGGACTCCAAGTCCTCACATCCTGGAACGCGCTTTGGGTACTTTGCCTTGGTGCCACCAAACAACTTATCAAAAAATCCCATCTTTCTCTCCAGACTTTCGCGGCTTAACGTCGAAGCAGGTTGCTGTCACCCCACCCCGTTCAACAGGAAAAACGGGTCACAAGTCTTGACCCGTCAAGAGTTTCAAACGAAAATTCGAGCTGCGAAATCGGCTCCCGGGTTGCCGACTCGATCTCCAAGCTCAACTGCGCAGGGACGACGTCAAACGCCGAAAACTTTGATCCATCCACCGAGCGCCGAGTCACCCCGTCGCGAATTCGCAACGCCGTCCCGCCCACGGTCAACACGCCCTCGGTACCCACACACGCCAAGGAGCTCGCGATCGCATCTCCCAACGACGCCGAAAAACCAGAAATCTCCGACACCATCTGTCGGGTGTAGGCGCCCAAATCGCCTGGCGTCGAAAATCCACCCACTTCGGTCAACGTGCGCACCGCCACACCCAATCGGTAGGGCTCATCCGCGGTATTTCGCTGGCGTGACACCTTCGCGAACCAGTCGTCGGCCGCCTCAACATCGTCGAACGCGCCCTCGCCAAAGGCGCCGACCACCACATTTGCCCCGTCGGCACAAAGTTTTGTGAACACATCCTCAAGGACCGGCACCAAATTCCGGTCCATGCCCATCCGCTGGCGAGCCACCGATGCATCTGGAAAACGCGCCGCCAAGGCGCGAACATCCGATTCACTCTTCAGTAAGCCGGCATATTCGAACGGCTTTTGTTTGGTGCAGGCAAGCCAGACATGCGCCCCCGGCAGACCGACCGCCACCGCACCCTTCACCATTTTCGCCAAGGCATCGAC
>SYKL01000401.1 GCA_005797785.1 Pseudomonadota bacterium
GTCGCCGCCCACCCGTGGCGCAGGCGGCTCCGTGTCCGGTGAAGGCTCATCCTCGTTGAGAATGTCGATTTCTTCGGGCATGGCGTTGATGACCACGGGACCATCGCCGATTTCATCTCCCAAAGACACCAACGGCTCTGGTTCTTCATCAAAAACCGCAACGTCGCCGTCACCCGACAACAGAACCAGATCATCTTCATGCCGCGTCTGCGACCTTTGAACTGGCGTTTCTTCCTGCACGAGCGGCTCTGGTGCGATTCCCGACTGCGCCAGGAGCCCATCCCACCGGTTCATCAGATCTTGGTAGGACGCCAACTCCTGGTCGACGGCATCCGCGGTCTGATCGATCGAGCCCAAAGAGGACTTGAGATCGGACGCAGCCTGCTCAAACTCCTCCTCGGTCATTTCGCCGATGGCCAAGCGCAGTTCAAGTTCTTCCAAGGCAAATTGAGAATTGCCGCGCCCGTCGAGCACCGACTGACGGGACGAATCCAATTTGGCCATGGCGGCCCTTACGTCCTTGATCAGATCTCGGGATTGCCCGATAACGACCAACGACTTCTCGGTGTTGTCCTTGACCACCTTTTCCACTACCGCGGGCGCAAACCGGGACGATTGACTTTGCGCCTTGGTAATGAAACTCTGGTAGCGCTCGAACTCTTCGACCCGACTACGAAATTCGGTGAGCAGCTCGGCCTTGTCCATGGGGTGAACCTTCTCCTGGCAGGGTGCGGACGTCGCGATCTTACTCGCGTCGGGCACCATTCGCATCCGTAATCCCTACCGGATACCCGCCGAAGGATCAACCCGACAACCCAACACTTCCAAGCGCCGCAATGGTCGAGAAGAATCGCAGACCATTCTCGTTCGCACAATCGCCGGCAGAACCAGCCCGTGGCGCGCGGCGAACTACAGGCCGCCGTGCCGCGCGTCTGCGTGATTAGCAAACTTTGTATACTGGCCTTGAAATACTAATTTCACCGTACCCACCGCACCATTGCGGTGCTTCGCGATAATCACCTCAGCGAGGCCCTTATCAGTGGTCGTCTCCTTATTATAGTATTCATCGCGATAAATAAACAGGATGACATCTGCGTCCTGTTCGATCGACCCAGATTCACGCAAATCCGAAGGTATGGGGCGCTTGTCCTGCCGAGACTCCACATTGCGCGACAGCTGCGACAGCGCAATCACCGGACAAGCGAGCTCCTTCGCCAGAGCTTTAAGACCTCGCGACCATTCGCTGACCTGCTGGGTGCGTGGAATGGTCGGATCTTCCGCGTGCATCAACTGCATGTAGTCGATCACAATCGCGCCGAGGCCCCCTTCCTGGGCGGAGAGCCGACGCGCGCGAACGCGCAACTCCGCCAGCGTTAGCCCTGGAGAATCGTCGATGTGAATCTTCGCTTGGCGCAAGAAATCGGATGTCGCAAAAATCTTCTCCCACTCGTCGGGATCCAGACGCCCGGTGCGGATCTTGGTGCTGTCGACCTCGGCGTGCGTCGCCAACATACGCGAGGTCAGCTGATGTCGGCTCATTTCGAACGAAAACACGCCAACAGCGACCTTGTCCAATAGGGCCGCATTGAGCGCCATGTTCAGCGCCAGCGCCGTTTTTCCCATGGAGGGTCGCGCCGCCAAAATGATCAAATCGCCGCGTTGCATGCCGGACATGATTTGATCGAGATCGGTGAAGCCGGTCTGAACTCCGGTGAGCCCGTCGGGCCGCTCCGACAGCTTCTGAATGTTCAGCAGCTCTTCGTCGATCACCAAGCTGATCGCGTTCCACGCCTGCTTTCCGTGGGTCCGACCCAGCGAAGAAATCTCCTGCGAAGCCAATTCCAGGAGCGAACCAGGCTCGTCCAGCTGATCGTAAGCCCGCTGCACCAGGCGTTGCTGCGATTCAATGAACCGTCGAAGCGTCGCCTTTTTTACAATTTCCGCCGCATAATGACCAAGATTTACGGTCGCAGGCGCATGATCCGGGAGCTCCAAGACATACTGGAGGCCGCCGTACTGTTCGGAACGTCCGTCCCGGGCGGCGCGTTCCGGCACCGTCACCAGATCGATCGGTTCTCCTTGCGCCTCCATCTGGCGCAGCAGCGAGAACAATCGACCGTGGTCCGCACGAAAAAAATCGTCCGGACGCAAGATCTCAGCAACATCGCGCAGCATCTCGGGGTTCTGAATCAGCCCCCCGAGCACCGCGCGCTCAAACTCGACACTCTGCGGAGCAGACCGGTCTAAGGCCATGTTTGCTCCTCAGCCTTCAACCGCGAATGACGTAGACCCGAACGTTTGCCGACACTTCGCGATGCACACGCACCGCTACCGTGAACAGGCCGATGCTTCGGATGGGCTCTTCCAACTGAATCGCTTTGCGATCCACCTGAACGCCTTCCAATCCGAGCGCTTCAGCGACGTCGCGGTTGGTCACCGAACCGAACAATTTGTCATCATCGCCCGCTTCGCGGCGAATGGTGATGGCCAAATTCTCCAATTTAGCGCCAAGTTCCTTGGCTCCGCCCAATTGCTTGCGGCGGATCGCGTCGGCGACCTTCTTCTGATGGTTCAGCTGAGCAACGCTCCCCTCGGAAGCTGGGATCGCCAGTCCACGAGGAAGAAGGAAGTTACGACCGTAACCATCCGCTACTTTAACAATTTCCCCGGCGTCGCCGAGGTTGTGGACTTCCTCTTTCAGGATGACCCGCATAGCTAGCTCCAAAATTCATGAATGGCGCGAACGCCGAAAGGTGGTGGACGGACGCGCTCAGTCGTCGTGGTCTTCGGCGTCGTCGTCATCCAGATCGTCGTGATCGGGAGGATCGATCTCGCCGCGTTCGCGACGAATGCGATCTTGTTCTTCCTTGATGCGGCGCAATTCAGCGACCTGCTCCAAGCGAACGGGGACATCCACCGCGTCGGCCACTTTGGCCGTGAGGAAGCGGATCACGCTGTCCTCATTGCGGATGCGGCGCTCCAATTCGGTCACCAGCGACGATGGCGCCAAGTGACTGATGAGCACGTAGTGACCCTTTTGATGCTTCTGAATGGGGTATGCGAGCTTGCGCTTGCCCCAATCATCGCGAATCAACAGGTGACCGGCATTTCCGGTGATCACCTGCTCGAATTTTTCGATCAGGCCATAGGTAGCAGCGTCGTCGAGATCGGGACGCAGAATAACGACAGTTTCATACTCATTGTGCAGCACGCGACCTCCGCATGGACCTATGGGGAGCCATGACTGGCCCCCGAGGAGGATGGACGACCGCGCCGCGTGCATTCGGCTGCGATCGTTCCCGCGATCACTCGCAGGGTTTAGGGAAGGAACAAGTCTTTCCCCAACAAACTCATCAGAAGGGTGCAAACCCGTCTGAGGAGCGCACCAATGTATCGCGTTGATGGAAGTGCGCCAAGGCCGGAACCGTCGATGGCTTCAACCCGCCTTGGGTCGCGTGTTGATCGCTTTCATCGCCGCCTGAATGCCCAGTTCCACGATCGCTTCCACGGCGTCCGCCGCGCGATCGATCAAGGGGTCCAGCTGTGCCTCTTCTGCGGCCATCCACGGCGACAACACATAGCTCGCTACTTCATTTCCCGGCGGCGGACGGGACACCCCGAACCGCACGCGCGCATAGTTCGGATCCGCAAATTTCGCAGAAAGATCCCGGAGGCCGTTGTGTCCGCCGTGACCGCCGCCCACTTTGATTCGGATCTCCCCGAAGGGAACATCCAACTCGTCGTGGATCACGATCACCCGCGAAAGCTCGACCTTGTAGTAACCCTGCAGCGAAACAGCCGGTTGTCCCGACAGATTCATGAACGACTGTGGCTTCGCCAAGATAGCTTCCTGGCCGGCGATGCGAACTTTCGCGATCTCGGCACCCAATTGCGCCCGATCGGCGGTCTCACCGCAACGCCGAGCCAAGCGATCCACAACAAGAAACCCGGCGTTATGCCGGGTTTTCTCATAGCGACGACCTGGATTTCCGAGTCCGAGGACCAGAAACATCGCGGTCGAGCGACTACTTCTTGGCAGGGGTCGCTGCGGCAGCGGCCGGAGCCTCTTCCGCACGATCGCGTACCTTGCCCGCGACCGTAACCACTGGGAAATCTTGGTCGAACAACAACTTCGCGCCCTTCGGAGGAACAACGGCCGAAACACGGATCACATCCGCGACGTCCAATTCGGTCGTATCAACCTCGATGGCCGCAGGGATCTGATCGTAAGGAACGAGCACATCGAGTGCGCGCCGCATGATCTGCACCCGACCACCGCCGGCGAGGCCTTTCGCCTTGCCTGTAGCGACCACGGGAACTTGAACGCGAACCGGATGATTCGCATCCACGCGATAAAAATCCACGTGCAAGATTTGGCGGGAAACCGGATGGCGCTGCACTTCGCGCACCAACACGGGAACCGACTTGCCGCCCAACTGAAGTTGAACCAGCGTATTTCGGTTCTGCGAATGGCGGAAAATCTCTTCCAGCGCCTTTGGCTCCACCGTCACCGACTCAGGAGCGTGGCTCGGACCATAGATCACCGCGGGAAGACCGCCGGACTTACGGGCCTTGCGAGCGCCACCCTTGCCCTGGCTGTGATCGCGAACGCTCGCGGAAAGTTGGGTATCCATCGAAAACTCCGTCAAGGGGCGCACTCACCGGCGACGCCACATCCGGCCGCACTTATCGGAACCGACGGGCCCCGTCAAGCCGCACCCGCACGACGGTCAATCCCCACCGCCGTTAAGGAACAACCGGCTGATCGAGTCGTTGAAATGAATCGAACGAATCGCTTCAGCCAGCAAAGAACTCACGGAAAGGACACGAATTTTCGCGCTCTGCGACGCGCGGGCGGACAATGGGATCGTGTCCGTCACCACCACTTTTTCGAACACCGATTGCTCGATGCGGTCGACGGCTGGGCCGGACAGAACCGCGTGGGTAGTCACGGCAAAAACCGACTTCGCTCCAGCCTCCATCACCGCACGGGCACCGTGTGCGAGCGTGCCCGCGGTGTCGATCATGTCGTCGATCAAAATCGCACGCTTGCCTTGAACGTCGCCGATGATGTGCATCACCTCGGCTTCATTAGGTCCCGAACGCCGCTTATCGATAATCGCCAGATCCGCCCCCAACCGCCACGCGTACGAGCGAGCGCGCTCCACGCCGCCGGCGTCAGGAGACACAATTACGGTATCCTTCGTCAGAAGCTCTTCTTTGATACAACGGTACAAGAGAGGCTGAGCGTAGAGGTTGTCCACGGGGATATTGAAAAAACCCTGGATCTGGCCAGCATGCAAATCCATGGTCAGAACACGGGAAATTCCCGCAGCCTGAATCAGATCCGCCATCAATTTCGCGGTGATCGGCACCCGAGGCGCCACCTTTCGATCCTGGCGTGCATAGCCAAAATAGGGCATGACTGCGGTAACTCGGCCCGCCGACGAACGTTTGCACGCTTCCGCCATAATCAACAGCTCCATCAAGCTGTCGTTGGCTGGAGAACACGTAGGTTGAATCAAGAAGACGTCGCGGCCACGCACATTGTGCTTCAGCTCCACCCGGGTCTCACCGTCCGAAAAACGGCCGACAAGGGCATCACCCAATGGCATCCCAATGCGCTCGGCGATTCGCTGCGCCAAAGCTTGGTTTGCGTTGCCGGAAAACAGCACCATTTCGCCGTACATCGCCCCCCCAAACTGTGCGCCCAGGGTAACCGGTGCGCCACGGAATGGGGAGCCCTGCGCCGCACGACCGTCACATCGGCAAATTGGGAAGATTGCTCGGGGAGCGTTAGCCGTTCCGACCGAGGTGCCCATTGCGGGCGAGTGAATCCCCGATCAGCGGTGGGTTTTCCCGGGTGAAAACGCCCTTGACTCGAGATCGCATGGGACCTATTCTACGGCGATGCAGCCCGTCACTTATCCCTTTCCTCCCGACTCCACCGTGCCAAGCTGGTCGGTCGATCGGACGACGTTGTCGCTGACCGCAGTGGATGGAACGGTGCGGAGCTGGCCCCTCAGCAGCATCACCTCGGTTTCCCTCTGGACCCTCACGCCGAAACGCCTCCCAGTGCAGTATTTTTGCACATTAAAACTAGGAAATGAAACCCTGGAACTAGCACAGTCGGGCGGACTGTACGGGCGGAAAGCAAAGGGCGGCTACCGCAATTTTGTGGTAGCACTACATGAGTCGCTGGCTTTGCAGGGAGGTACCGTACAATTTCGCGCTGGCGGGCCCCGTGTGCTATTCCTGTGGAACCTCCTGGTACTGCTAATTGTAATGCCGGTTTTTCTGGCCTTCCTGGGCATGATGGGAATGTGCGCAGTGGCCACCTTATCAACGGCTGCGCTGGCGTTAGGGATTTCGCCAACAATTGTCGGAGTTCTAGGTGTGGCGGGGACGACAGCGTGCGGAGCAGTCATGGTGACGCTCGGAGTCGGAGCTGGCTGGTTGATGTGGAGTGAACGCCCGCGAAACTACAAACCTGAAGAGCTTCCACACCGTTATCTGCCGGCTGAGCACTAACGGCTAAGCTACAGGAGCGTCCGAGGCTGCCGGTGGTCGATCACCGACCTGATCACCCAAAATACTTCGCCTCGAAACGCTGAACGCGTACGAATGAGGCCGGTGTTTCAGGCCGTCGATTTCTGGCACGCGCCGTAAAGGGTGGTTGGGGCGGAAGGACTCGAACCTTCTATGACGGAGTCAAAGTCCGTTGTGTTACCGATTACACCACGCCCCAAGGCCGAAAGGCCCTTAGTGCGACAGCAGCGAATCGGCAAGCCGCGGACCTCGTACAAAAAAGTGACCCGCGGGTCAAAACTACGTTGCACTGGTGCTTCTGTTGTAAATCGGATAGATGGCGCGCGGAGCGTGCCCATGCTGCGCTATACCGCAGATCTCCGATCCATCGCTTTTGTGCTCACTTATTTCGCCCTCATTGCGATAATGTACGCGTTACCGCTGTCTTGGGCCATTAGCCCGCTGATGGTGGTCGTCATTTCGCTTTTGTCGTTCTTTTGTGCGGTGATCACCCACAACACCATTCAC
This sequence comes from Pseudomonadota bacterium, assembly GCA_005797785.1. Classification (GTDB taxonomy): domain Bacteria; phylum Myxococcota_A; class UBA796; order UBA796; genus SYKL01. The sequence continues at coordinate 7,057 of SYKL01000401.1, forward strand.
GCACCGGTGTTCCACAAGCGCTGGCACAACCAAATTTTCCAGATTGCATTGAGCCTTTGTTATGGCCACCCCGTGAGCGCGTTCGTGCCTGGCCACAACCTGTCCCACCACATGCACACCCAAAAGCCCGCTGACTTGATGCGGACGTACAAACTCCGCTTCCGGTGGAACCTGTTAAACCAACTGCTGTTCAGTTATGTGGTTACGCCCGCAATCTTCCGGACCAACGCCGAATACATCAAGGCCATGCGCACCCGCCGCCCCAGCTGGTTCCGGCAGTTCTCCATCGAAACCGCTTTTTACGTCGCTTTCGTGTTGCTCACGCTGTTTCTCGATTGGGAGAAGTTCCTTTTGTTCGTCCTCATCCCGCATCAATTTGCGGCATGGGGGATCATGGGGATCAATTTCGTTCAGCACGACGGCTGCGACGGCGATCATCCCTACAACCACAGCCGCAATTTCGTCGGTCCGGTGCTCAACTGGTTCTGTTTCAACAATGGTTATCATGGGTTGCACCACATGAAACCCGCCTTGCACTGGAGCCTGCTGCCCGAGGTTCACGCCGCCGAACTGAGCCCGCACCTGCACCCCAACCTTGAGCGGTATTCCCTTCTCAAGTACAGCTTTGAAGCGTATGTGTGGCCGGGCAAGCGCCTCCGATACGATGGCAAGCCGGTGGTGCTCCCGCCGCTCGAGCCCGATGAGCCTTGGATTCCCCGGCCAGAAGAGCACGGAGATGCCGCATCTTTGGGCGCGATGTAGCCTCCGCTAGCGAGGCGCCCGCAGCTTTTTCACCGAGGCGCGGAGTCCATCCAGCGTCAGCTCAAACATAGGGAAGATCCGACCGATCGCGCTGACCGTCGGATGTTCCCACCAACGCTGTGGGTCCGGGTTCAACCACACCGAGGCGGGACAACGTTCGTGGAAGCGCCTCAACCACTCGATCCCCGGCATCGATTCATTTCCCGGCCAACCGTAGGACGAAAAAAGCTCATACGGAGCCATGGAAGCGTCGCCCACAAACACCAGCCGGTGTTTTGGCGTCAATTGGTCAAGAACTTTACTGGTTTGGATCCGCTCGCCCGCTTCAATGTCGGTGTACAACTTGTCATACACGCAATTGTGGAAGCTGTAGGCCGTAAACGACTTGAACGTCTTGGCACGCGATGCCGCTGAAAAGAGGCGCTCCACCTTCTCGGCATGCGGAGACATGGAGCCCCCCGCGTCCATCAACAACACCACATGAACCTGATTTTTCCGGGCTGGGCGCTCAACAATTTCAATATCTCCGCCGTTTTTTGACGTCGCATCGATCGTTTCGGGGAGGTCCAGTTCCACCAGCCCTTCTCGCTTCAACGAACGAATCGCCCGCAGCGCAAGCTCCAAATCCCGAACTTCTAAGGTTCGATCCGCGCGATAACTGGCCCAGCGTCGATCCATCGCGACCTGAACCGCGCCGCCGCGGCCGCCGCTCGACCCTCCAATGCGCAAACCACCGTCCCCTCGCCCGGAATTCCCATACGGACTCGTTCCGCCTGTGCCCACCCAGCGGTTGCCACCATCGTGGCGTTCGGTCTGCTCTTTGAGGCGTTCAAGGAACTCTTTCCAGAGTTCTTCAGGCGGGCGGGTTTCATTCAACGGAGGCGTAGTTTCATTCTGCGCTTTTGCCTGGTCTAACCAATCCGCCAGCTTCGCCCGCAAGTCTTCTGGCAGTTCCGCCCCGCGAAAGGATGCCGCAAACGCAAGATCATACGCATCGAATTGCGTTTCCGACCGACACAGCAAAGCGCGGCCCAAGACGTAGAGCCCCGACACATCCGTCGCAAGCCCTCGGCGAACGGCCTCCAAAAACCCGAGCCATTCTCCGGTCCCGACCAGAACCCCCTGCGAGCGAAGTTGGTACAGGAAGTCGGTGAACATCGCCTACGGCCGACCGCGTTTTTGCGAAAATAGCAGGTGATCCTGCTCTTGTTTGAGCAACACCCCCAAGAAAGGGTCTTGTTTCAACCGTTCCGGCGAAAGGCCGGCCCCCACGAGCACCGTCAACCAATCGATCAATTCGGAAGTTGACGGCGGCTTCCGGAGGCCTTGGGTCTTTCGGATCGCGTAAAATCGATCCAGTGCAGCTTCCAACATCTGTTGGTCCAACGCCGGATGATGCACGCGGACAATCTTCTCCATCCGCGCCCGGTCCGGAAAAGAAATGAAATGGAAGACACACCGACGCAAAAAGGCGTCGGGAAGCTCCTTTTCAGCGTTCGACGTGATGATCACCATCGGCCGATGTTTGGCGGTGATCGTTTCATCCAATTCATTGATATGAAAGGCCATTTCATCGAGTTCACGCAGCAAATCGTTGGGAAATTCGATATCCGCTTTGTCGACTTCGTCGATCAACACCACCACGCGTTCATCCGCTTGAAACGCCTGACCGAGGGGCCCGAGGCGAATGTACCGACGAATGTCCGATACGTCGCGATCGCCAAACCGGCTGTCGTTCAACCGTTGCACCACATCGTAGTGGTACAGGCCATCCACCGCTTTGGTGGTACTTTTGATGTGCCAGCTGAGCAGTTTTGCGCCCAGCGCCTCGGCCACGGCTTCCGCCAATCGCGTTTTGCCGGTTCCAGGTTCCCCTTTGACCAACAGCGGTCGACCCAACACAATGGCCGCATTCGCCACCGACAGCAGATCGTCATCGGCGATGTAATCCCGGGGTCCCGCAAACCGTTCAAAGCCGCTCATGTGCACGCCCCCTCCCCTTTGTAACGGTGCGCGCCAAACCCGGCGATCGGTTACTCCGGCGCGGCCTCAGACCCAGGAAAACCGTGGAATCGAATCTTGCCGTCCTTATCGACTTCGAAAACATCGCCGCCGGCGCCGAAAGGGAAGGAATGGGGCGGTTTGACGTCGATGCCGTCTTTAAGAGACTGAAGGATAAAGGGCGCATTCTGGTGGCGCGAAGTTATGCGGACTGGGGTAGATTCGCCCGGTTTAAGCAGAATCTTCTCCAGGCAAATGTCACCATGATGGAGCTCACCTCCCATGGAATGCACGACAAAAACCGTGCCGACATCGCGATGGTGGTCGATTGCCTAGAGCTGGCGTTTACCAAAGATTATATCGACACCTTCGTACTGGTCAGCGGCGATTCCGACTTCACTCCGCTCGTGCTGAAAATGCGCGAACTCAACAAAAGGGTGATCGGATGCGGCACTCGGGCCAGTACCTCCCGATTGCTGATTCAAGCCTGCGACGAATTCATCTTTTACGACACCCTCATCCGAGAAGCGCGTCAATCCGTCGTTGCCGAGCGAAGCGGCGCGGTCGACGAAGAGCAAGCGTTTGCGATGCTCGCCGAGACTTTGGAAGGCCTGCAGCGCGAAAACCCCGCTCCGGCACTGGCCTCCGTTCTCAAGACGGCTCTGCTGCGCCGCAATCCCGACTTCGATGAAATCGAGCTCGGGTTCAGCACCTTCGCCCGCTTTCTCGATGGTGCTGAAAAGGCTGGCTATGTCCGCATTTCCCGCGATCAAAAGTCGGGCAGCTACCGGGTGGATGCCGCCGATGCCAACGAAAGTCCAGATACCGAGCTGGAAACCGAGCCACAGCGCCAAGCTCCTTCGGAACCCTGGAATGATCCCGAGGTCCCGGAAGCGCTGCTTCCCTGGACCCAATGGCTCAATGAGCAGGGCCTCGCGCCGCATTCATTGGCGGTTCGCAAAGAGATTCTGGAGATCTCCGAACAAGTCGCCTTGGAACGACGGAAACGGCGCCGTCGCGTGACCGTCGCTTTCGTCCTGGACGACGTTCGCCGCCGCCTCAAAAAGACCCGACCGGAAGTCCCGGGACGGGCGATCAAGTCGGTCTTTTACGCGTTGATGGAAGCGGGATTACTGATTCACCCCGACGGACAAGCGGTTCGAACGCCCGCAGCGCCCTTTTCGTTCGCAAGCAACGGTCCCGTACTCCTGGCCAAGTTAAGAGCGTTCTACCTAGAAAAGCTGGCGAGCTCGCCGGCCGGTGCATTCCCCGCCGACAAAGCCGAAGCGCTGTTCGGACCGGAGCACACGCCGACCGAAGTGGAGCCCCCTCGTGCCGAACTCGGCGATTTTTCGATCGATTTCGACGACCTTCTGCTCACCGACCCAGATCCCGCGCCAGCAGAACCGGCGCCTGAGCCGACACCCAAAAAACGGGCTACGCGCGCCAAAAAGCCCAAAACCGCCCCGTCCGAATCCTAAAGCGGCCGACAAGTAGTCAACTTGGTTGACTACTACCAACCCGTCGCGGGCACCACGATTTGCCGAATCGCCCTGATCGCATGCGGATCTTTCGCGAGATCGGCGGCGCGCGTCACCAGCCGCTCCAGCTCCTCCCGGTGCAAGGGTCGATCGATGACCGCGAGATCGTAAGCCAGCCCGATGTCAAAATCGCGGTGGGCTGACCCCAAGTTGCTCGCTTCGGCCTCATAAATGGCATCATCCACAGCCTTCTTGGTGCCGCGCGACACCGAGTGAACCACCGCCAACACCGCATGCCCACGGGCCTCGTCCAACACGGAAAGGCTGGTTTGTGGCCCGTATACGCAGTCTCGCACCGACCCAAACCTCGAAAAGTCCGCCATGGTGGTCGCCACCCGACGTGCAATGCGAGGTTGAGCCTCCTCAGTCGCGGCTCCCACATGGGGAGTGCACGCGATTCTCGGCTCGGAAGCATAAGGATTGATCCAAGCACCGGCGCCCGGACGCGGCTCATCCGGGTACACATCCACTGCGGCCCGCGCGATCTTCCCGGACTGAACCGCCGAAAGGAGAGCTTCTGCCGAGTGAAGGTTACCGCGGGCGAGGTTCAAGAACAGTCGGGGGGAGGTCACCGGACGGTCGGCGCCCAAGTCGGTGAGATGCGGGTCCAAAAGTCCGGCATTATCCCGTCCCCAAGGGTCAAACGCTGAAATATGAATCGACACAATGTCCGATTGCCGAAACAGATCGGTAAGCTGGCCGTACCGTTGAAAACCGAGCTCTACACCAACTTCTTGAGCCACCTGCCGGGTGTCATAAAACCCAACTTCCATGCCCAATTGCGCTGCAAGACGTGCAACTTGCCGGCCAATGTTCCCCAAACCGACGATCCCCAAGCGCTTTCCGAGCACTTCGTACCGGCCCGCCGAACTCTTGTCCCACCGGTGTTGGTGCATGTCCGCATCGGTTTCATAAAGACGGCGAGAAAGCGCGATCATGTGCGCAATAGCCATCTCCACCACCGAGCGACCATTGCTCACCGGATCGTTGAATACCAACACACCATGGTCCGCACAAGCCGGCTTATCTACGGAATCATCGCCGATGCAGCACAGCTGAACGGCGTAAAGATCCGGACACGCCTCGACCACCGCCCGGCTCACTGGCACTCGACTCCGCTTAAACAATAATTGCGCCCGATGCTTTTGCATGGCTGCGATCAGTGCCGCTTCGCTGGGCACATCGTCCATACGCACCGCATGAATTCCCGCCGCCGCAAGATGTGCGTCCAACGTCGGATCCGGCGACTCGACCACCAAGGCGCGCGCGATCGGTTCCATGAGAATGCGAGCCAAGGCGTCCTCCCAACCCTCTTTTAGCGGGAACGCCAATGTAACCGATCGCTACTCGGCGGGCTCGATCGGTTCCTGTAGCCAGCTGGGCAAACCGGGCGGAACCCAGCCATCACCGCCGACATCCACCCAGATCGGATTGGTGAGTGCAAATGGCAACACCGGGTAGGTGCGAGGAATGGGGATCGCCGGCGACAACAGCGAACTCACCGCGTCCACCCCGGACAAAGCCTCGGTCACCACCATCTGGAGCTCGATTTGCGGCATTTCTACAGGGGTAAACACCGGCTCCAACGGACGATCCCCATTGACGATCGCCACATACCAAGAGTCCTGTGCAGGCGTGATTTCGAGCTCCTCTTCCAGCCGGTACACGTCCGAAGTCTCGTCGACCTCCCACACATGGATCAGCCGGCCGTTTTCGTAAATTTCAACCCGGTCAACGTCGACCCAGGTCGGAGCCTGAACCTCGATTTTTAGCGTTGCCGCTCCATTGATCGACACATCGGATCCGATCGGTTGATCGTCGATCCACATCTGCACAAAAGGTCCATAGGAGGTGACGATCTGATGTTTTCGTACCGCGTCCGCCATCTCCTGATCGTCCACAAAGGAAGGATCATCCGTCTGCGACATCACGTAGTTTCTGGGGCAACCGGATTCGGTACTCATCCATCCATGGGTGTCGCTGTTTCCAAGAGCGGTATAGCGAAAACCCAAGTTCAGGAGGGAGAACCAATCGTCCACCTGTCCCTCTTGGCCGTACCCCAAGCGGTACACACCATCCTCTAAGTCCGCCTGCTCCGCCAGGGTTCGCTCGATCATGGTGTAAGACGACACATCCCCTGTGGCCGCATATTCGTCCAACTCCGGTTGGGTCGGCGTGCGAATGAAATCCATTCGCTTCCCATTCAAAAGCTCCAACCCATCAAAATCCCAACTGATCAACGAACTTTCCAGCAGCGGATTGGTCAGCGACAGGATGGGTCGATCGATCTGCGGCGCACCGATCGCGCCAACATACGGATTGAAACCGTATTGATCAAAATACCCGAGAATGCCGTCTCGAGGATGGCCGATGAAAACAACCGGGTCATACCCCGCGTCCTGACCGGCTTTCCGCATAGCGGACAGCAACTCACCAGGATTCTTGTCGGTCCAGTCGACTGCGCCCTGGGCGTCCGCGAGATGGTCGATTCCAAGGGGGAATCCCAAGAAGTGCCCGACCTCGATGGTGGTCACTTCATTGCCGATCGCACTTTGAATCCACTCTTCCATGCCCAACGACTCAATCACCGGCGCATAGTCGGTCAAAAAATCGTGGTCGTTACTTGTAAAAAACTCGACGCCTTCGCACGCCATCGTTCGAACGCGATCCGCTAGGACTACCCCGCTGTCATGGGAAGGGTAGGCGTGAACGTGGAAATCCGCGGACACCCACCCTTCGCTGTCCACGGAGCGGCTCACCAAAAAATCGAGGTTTGCCGAACGTGTCGCGTCGACGGTGAACACCTCCGAGGTGTCCAGCTCATACTCCAACCCACGGCTCGCGACCGCATAGTACGTCCCAGGCGGAAGCTCCACTTCGCCCACTCCGTACATCGGGAACACCACCATTTCGGGCGAACCGCCAATGTAGCCATCGCCCAGAATAGGGTCGCGGTGCACCGGCCCAGCATGCCGGAAGATCGATACCTTTGACGGAACTGCGCGCCCGATTTCGTCGCGAACGGTGAATTTCAGCGTGCCCCCATGAGGTTGCGCCAACGCCACGTTCAACTCTTCGCCTTCTTCCACCGAAAGCCGCAAGCGCTCCGAATCCGGTCGCCCCGGACTGTGCGCCACGATCTCCCAGTCACCTACCGGCAACCGGCCCGCAAAGCTCCCATCCGGACGGTCATCTCGGGGGTCAACATCCGTGCGCCATTGGTTCCAGGGGCGCTCCGCCACCTCGCCATCGACCACCCGATAGGCAAACACATCCACTTTCGACAGCGCTGTGCCCGTATGTTCCTCGGTCAAATGCCCCGAAATGGTTCCGTAGGGGATCTGGCGCGCTTCCACATAGGAATCGACGATGCTGCCTACATCCCCATGACCGACGAAGAGGTAGCGTTCATAGGTGAATGTGCTGCCGACCGGGAATCGGCCCGAGCTACCATCCCCGGCGCTGCCCGCGCCAAACACGGCGGTCTGGGATGACGTAAACAAAGGAACAAAGCCGTCGCCCTCGATCGGAGCCAGCCCATAGCTGATCCCGTCCCCCACGCCGGCGACAAAATCGAACTGGAAGGGATCGGTGATCGTGTTCAAACCGGCTTGTTCGGCGAGGTACACCTCTCCGTCTTCGTCAAACCCCATGTCCGGCGCAAAGACGTCAACCGCCCCCCCTTGAAGGAAGAAGTCACCAATCGCAATTCCGCTTTCAATGCCCCACTCCAGAATGGGCATCCCATCGTCCGAATAGTCAAGCGGTTGACCATCCGACGCCAACTCAGAAACGCCATCCCAGTGGACGGTGGCCGTGGTTTTCATGCGAACCCAAGGTTTGCCAGGTTCAACGATATAGTCGGTCACCACGCCAAAATCGGGACCGTTCACCAACGCGAAAAGCGCCTTTAGCAGTGTAATGAACGGTTCCCCCGCCCCTTCCACCCGGACCACCGCCGCCCCGCCGTCCGAACCGTCGGAAACTACAAACACATCCGAGGTTTCCAACGGGCGAATAATGTTCATGTTCACCGTGGTAAACATTTCCGCCATCTGATCGTTGCCATATCCAATGGGAAACCGGGCGTCATTCCATTGCAAATCCGCGTCCACGATCGAGCCGCCGTACAGGCCTGGCCCCATGCTGTTGCGGGCCCCTAAGATCGCTACGCGCAACCGATCGTTTTCCAGCAACAGATCGCCTGGCCGCGCCAACGCTTTGGGCCCTCCAACGCCACCATCCAGGCGTTCGATCACCGATGCCCGCGCAAAGCCCTCCTCATCGGAGCGGCACGACAGCGCTAGCGAGAGTATGACGGGCAACATCAGGGCGCGCACTGTTCCCTCCACCAATGTTGTGTATCCTACTCCCGCAAAGCCCCCTAGGCCCGAGGCGCTGACCATGATTCGCAACCCCTCCCGTTTCCTCTGCTCTATCGCCTGTTTCTCCGGTGCGATCGTTCCTGCCGTGGCCCTGGCCGGCGAGGGCGAAGACGAGGGGCTCCACGCCGCCGTACTGATCCAAGCGTGGGGCACCGTCTGGGACCAAGATCAGGATCCGGATGCCGATCCAGCGGGCTACGGCGATCCCGAGCACGATCCCGGGGTAAGCCTACATCGCGCCAGAGTGGGCTTTGGTGGCAAGCATGGACCGATCGACTGGGAGTTGGAACTTGGCGCCAGCGAACCCTACGATGCACTCGATTTCGGCGAAGAAGCCTTTGGCATTGAGGATGCCTACGTCGGCGGTACGATCCCGTTCGGGATCGGCCATGTGCGCCTCGCCGCCGGACTCCAAAAAGTCCCCTATTCTCGCGAAGTGCTGATTTCCTCCCGCAACCTCCTCTTCCAAGAGCGCGCTGTCGGCACCCAATGGCTCGCCCCGGGGCGCGACCTCGGCGCTCTTGCCGATCTCGAGTTCGATTTCGGCCTACGCGTACGCGCCGGCGCATTTAACGGCGGCGGCGGAATGTTCGGCGACGACAACGGTGGAAAGCTCGTCGTCGGACGGGTCGAATTCAACCGCGGCGACAGCTACCGCAGCTGGTCCGAGGAAGGCAAAAACGCCGTTGGCGTCGGTTTCGGCGTCATGAGCGACACGGATCTGGCCACGAGCTCACTGGACTTTACGGCCGACGTCCAGCTTCGATTGGCCAATGTCAATCTCCTCCTTGAGGGACATCGGGAAGTTGAGAAACCCCGAAATGCGGACATCGCGCCGCCCGACGTTCTCGAGGGCACCACCAAAATGGGCGCCTCAGCCCAGCTTTCCTGCTACGCGAAAATCAAGGATCTGGGCGGGCTCGAGCCTGGCGTTCGTTTTGGTTGGTACGACTCCGCCACTCACGCCAAAGACAATGGAGATGTTGGCATTCTTCAGGTGGGCGCCACCTGGAGAAACCTGTGGGGTCCCCTGGATCTGGGCGCCGGCTACATTCATCGTTTCGAATTTGCCGGCCGCGGACTTCCCAATGACACGATTCGGCTGTGGGTCCAATTCTCAGAGAAATTCAAAGTTAGCACGCCGCATCTTTCCCGCGGCGGCCACCATCGCGAAGAGCACCCAGCGGCGGCGGATGAAACGGGCACTCAAAACCCCTATGTCGGCAAATGGGTCGCCGACGGCTCGCTGGAAGGCGCCACCCTCGATCTGTGGGAACAGCCCGGAATGGGCACGGTAGGCTCGTTCACGGCCGGCAAACCTCTAGGCAAGATCATCGTTGGCCAGCCGTACCCGCTGGAAACTAGCGTCGTTCCTGTTGATCCCACCAAACCGTCCGAAACTCAGCTCGCCGCCAAGCTCGATCCCTACGGCGAAAACCGCGATATCGTCTGGTTCGAGCTCGCTCCTTCGGTCGACGGCCGGCTATGCGGCCTGGGCTACGAGGACGGTCGCCGGGAAGACGCCGTCAAACGCACCGAAGGAGCCGGCTCCTGGGTGTGTTGGACCCGGAAGTAGTCAAGCGGTTTACCATCAGCGCGAGCGCCTCCGTTTAGCAGGTTGCTGCAAGACAGGCCGAACGGAGGCGCGGCTCGCCGCAACGACACCGAGGCCCGTCGGCGAGGAGTGCAGGCCGCGTAGCGAGCGACGTTCCGCGACCAAGGCCGAGGAAGAGCGTACCAAGCGTACGCTGACGCAGGCCGAACGTGGCGCATTAGAGGACCGCGCTCCGCAGCCCCGGGCGAGTTTTGCAGCAACCTGCTATGGGAGACGAGCCTTGTGGGGATCGCGCATGGAGCCGGAAGAAGCGGTCTTCCCGTCCAACGATGCGTCCACATAGTATTCTAGGCCACCGGCGTAGCTTTCATCCACCACCACCTTAGTGGTGTAGGCGCCCGCAAAAAAGGTCAGTTTCTTGGCCTGCCAAGCGCCGTCGGCCGCTCGATAATTTAGAGTTAGGTCAGCACTGTCCGCGTCCGAGCCGCACAAGTTTGCTTTGAAAACGGCGGTCGTGCGGTTGTTGAAGGAGGGTTCTGGTATTTGAACGCAGAGTTTTGCCGGCGGTCGTGGGGTTTCGATTTCGACGCGGGTCTTCCCGGTGTCGGTCCCCGGCTCCCCGGTGTCTTTGCCAGGATTTCCGGTATCTTTCCCCGGTTCAGGCGTATCTTTACCAGGATCTGCCGTATCTTTGCCGGGTCGGCCCGTGTCCTTCCCGGGTTCTCCCGTGTCTTTACCCGGCCGGCCGGTGTCCTTCCCCGGCTCTGCCGTGTCGGTGCCCGGCTTCCCCGTATCTTTCTCGATGGCCGCGGTGTCACCGAGGTGAACGCCCGTATCGCTCGGCTGTCCCGGCGCAGGGGAAATCCCCTTGACCACAATCACACCTGCCACCACAAAAAATACCATGGCGACGCCGACCATCCCCACCGCCGCAACCCAATAAAAGGCCCCGCCACCCTTGGAACCGCCGTCGCGGTACCCCTGGCTCGGAACCGGCGTATACAGGGCGCGATCCTGCTGAGGTGTATCGCCATAGACGGGGTCCCCGTCCGTCGGCGCAAGGGTTGCCCCCATCACGGCCATCGAACGAACTTGGCTGTCATCCGGCGCAATTGTACCTCGCGCCTGCATGCCGATCTTTCCGGTGCCTGTACCCGGATCCGTCATCCCCTGCCGAGTGACGTAGTCCTCCGCGCGCGGAATCGGCAGTGGAGCACCCGGATCCCGCGCGAGCGGGGGCGTACCTTCGGGGACCGGCGGAAGCTGGTCCCGAACCTCACGAAGTTCCTGCGCAAACGCCAGAATGGTGTCCGGACGGTTGTCGCGATGATAGTCGGTGGCCCGCAACAGGACGGGTGCTAAAACGGCAGGGATACCCGCCATCATCGTGGCATCCCGATCCGCGGCAAACAGGTCCATCGGCATCTTGTTCGTCAGCAGCGTGTACAGGGTGGCCGCCGAAGCGTACACATCTCCCCTTTCGTCCACGGCTTTGGCATTGGTGCGCTGCTCCGGCGCCATGTAGCCCCAAGTGCCCATCACCGCGCCCGTCTTGGTGATCTGCATGTCGCCATCGCCCACGCGCGCGATTCCAAAGTCGGTCACCCGGCAGCTGCCTTCGCGCGTCACCATCACATTGTGAGGCTTAATGTCCCGGTGAATGACGCCTTTGGCGTGCGCCGCGGCCACCCCTTCACAAAACTCGATGGTGACATCGACCGCCATGCGGGGAGGCATCACGCCGTGGCGCTCCAGCCAATCCACCAACGATCCGCCTTCCACCAACTCCATGACGATGTATGCAAAGGCGCCGTCAACGCCCACATCGTAAACCCGCACGATGTGGCGATGCTCCAGAAGCGCCATCGTCTGCGCCTCCGTCTCAAATCGAGCGCGCAGCCTGGGTTTGGAGGAGTACTCCGGCGACAGAATCTTGACCGCGCGCCACACCTGAAGCCGTTGGTCAAAGGCGCGAAACACCGTCGCCATGCCGCCTTCACCGAGCGGTTTGACGAGAAGGTATCTGCCATCTGCAAGCGAAGTCGGAAAGCTCATGGGCGCGCCCGCAACCTAAACCATTTCCCTAAGGTAGCACGAACCGAGGTCCGCCGGGTGGCGCGGTCCGACATCACACGTTCCACGAGGTTCCCGAACTCAGACGCCAGCAGCTGCGGATTGGCATTCGACCAGCCGGTTGGACCGATGGCTACATCCTTTGAACCATGGGCGGCGATCACCCCGGGAAGATCGGCGATGTCGATGACAACAGGAAGTTGGTGGCGCAGGCTCGCCGCGAACCAGACTTGGTGATCGTCCACATGCTCGCCGAGTCCCGCCTGACGCGGAACCACGATGGGAACTCTCCCCTGGGCCAGCACCCGATCGATGGTCGCAGGCCCGGCATGCGTTACCACCACCCGAGCTTCCAGGATCAACCGTTCAAAAACGCTGGGCTCCAGCAGATCGTAAGTCTCGCACAATGGGGCATCAACGCGCGTATACCCCCTTTGAACCACCACTTTTTCAGGTGAACGCGCAGCTTGTTCGTTGGCTGCGCGAACGAGCCGATCAAAGCCATCTTCGTGCGTTCCCACGGTGAAAAAAATCAAAAC
>SYKL01000402.1 GCA_005797785.1 Pseudomonadota bacterium
CGGTCATCAACGATGGCCCGGAAGCCCAGATCCGCCCGATTTGGCCGTCGGGTAGCCGTTGATCGCCCTCGCGGACTTCGACGGCGAAGTCTTCCAGAGGAAAGCCGCAACTGACGAGTTCGGTGCCGGTGGACGCGGCGACCGCCTGCCCGTTTCGAAGGGCATCGCCATCGAACATGACCGCTCGGAAGGGCTTTCCTGGGGTAGGGAAGGTCACCGCCAGTGCGGCCTCCGACAGTCCGTACACAGGTAGTAAAGCGTCTTTACGAAATCCATAGCGCTCAAAGCGCTCTTCAAAGGCTCGTAAGGTTCCGGCGGAAATCGGCTCCGCGCCGTTGAGGGCGATCCGCCAACACGAGAGGTCCACTCCTTCGAGGTCGGAATCAGGAATTCGTTCGGTGCAAAGGGCATAGGCGAAGTTCGGCGCCGGCGAGATCGGCGCGCGATATTTGCTGATCGTCCGCAACCAGAGTGCCGGTTTCGCCAGGAAATTCTCGGGAGGAATCAGGTTGAGCTGCCCGGGATGCAACAGCGCCGGGATCACGGCGCCGATCAGCCCCATGTCGTGGTAAAGCGGCAGCCACGACACTCCCACGGTTCGATTGGGAGTTTCGAGCTCCAACGATGCGAGCAGGGTGCGGGTGATCCGCCACGCGTTGGCGGTCACCTGTCGGTGGCTCAGCGCCACAGGTTTGGGATCGAGGGTCGTTCCCGACGAGAATTGCACCATGGCGATCGCGTCCGGATCCGGTGCCACGACCGATCGCTCCGGTCCCTCGTGCAGGCGCTCGCAGGTGAGGATCCCCATGCGCGGTCGGTATTTCGAGATCGTTTCGCCGAGGATCCGTTGGACGCGGGCGTCGGTGACGATCGCTGCGGCTTTCACCGACTTCAGCATAGCGGCGGTTTTTTCGTGGTATTCGGCGAGTCTGCCGAGTCGAACCGGCGGGTAGAGCGCCACCGGGATTGCGCCCAAGCTCTGGCAGGCGAAAAACAGCTCGATGAATTCCGGCCGCGTTGGAAGAATGATCGCAATCCGATCGCCGGATCGAACTCCCGTTTCGTAGAGTGCCCCCGCGGTGCGGCTCACGCGTGCCTGAATCTGTTCCCACGAAAACCAGGTGCCCACTTCATGACGATCAATGTACCTCAAACCGGCCTTTGGGTCGGGGGTTTGAGCGGCGAGCGCCAAAGCGGAAATCAAATGTTCGCTCACGTGATTTTCCTCTGAATGAGAAGCACCAGGTCCGCCAAAGTTCGGACCTTTTCCTCCTCTTCGGGCTCGAAGCAGATACGAAAACGGTCTTCCAAGGCGACGGCCAGCGACAGACGCTGCATGGAGTCCAAGCCTTCCGCGAGTTCTCCAGTAGGAAGCGGCCCTTCCCATTGGAGCTCTTGGCGGGCCACCTCTTCCACGATCTGGGCGATCTCAGCGGTGGTCATCGGGTTCCTTGGGCCAATTCGGCCAGCGCGCGGTTTTCAACGCGAATGCGCGCCATAAGCAATAGGGCGTTTAACCAGGTGAACGCGAGAGCGGTGATCCATGCACCGCCGACCAGCGGCAACACCACCCCTTCGATGACCACCGCCACGTAATTTGGATGGTTGAACCAACGGTAAGGCCCGCCGGTGATCCTTGTGAGGCCGGGAACGATGATCACCCGGGTGTTCCATTGGGGGCCGAGGGTGGTGATGCACCACCAGCGAAGAAGCTGGCATCCCACCGACAGGATCAAGCATGGTACGCCGATGGCCGGGACAAAACTCCGTTCCAGCCACCAGGGTTCCACCGCGCACCCCACCAAAAAGCTTGTATGAAGGGCCACCATCCAGGGATAATGCTCGCGGCCGACCTCCTTTCCTCCTTGAGAAAAGCTCCACCGGGCGTTGCGCAGGCTCACCACCAGTTCCAAGACCCGTTCTGCCGCGGTCAATGCCAACAACACGGCATAGACGATCACCACCGCACCAAGACCAGTTCGGAGCAAAACCCAGGTCCCATGGCGAGAATCAAGCCCAGGGTGCCTGCCGCCGGGCGGCGTTCCGCCAGGGTATCGCGCAGCACAAACAGGACCGACGCGCTCGACATATTGCCGACCTCCTTGAGTGAACGCCAGGTCAGAGCGAGATCTTCCTCGGTCACCCGCAAAGCGGACTCAAACGCTTGTAGCACCTTGGGGCCGCCGGGGTGACAGACCCATGAACCGATGTGAGCCCTTGTTAATCCTTGGCTTTGGAGAAATCGGTCGATATCGCCGCCGAGGTGCTGCTTGACCACATCCGGGACGCTCGATGAAAGCACGACTTTGAAGCCGGAGTCCGAGATGTCCCAGCCCATCGTCCGCTCGGTGTCGTAGTAAAACTGGCTTTGGGTAGCGAGAACCGTGGGCCCACCGGTTGGCCACCGTGGGGCCCGCTCTGCCCCGACCGCCACCACGGCCGCGGCCCCGTCGCCGAACAATCCGCTCGAAATGAGGTTGGGAATCGAAAAATCGTCGCGCTGAATCGTCAGCGAACAGAGCTCTACCGACAGCAACACCGCGACGTGATCAGGCCAAGCTTTTAAATAGTCATACATCCTTGACAATCCGGCGGCGCCGGCCACGCACCCCAGCCCAAAAATCGGCACCCGCTTCACATTTTGCCGCATTTGCAGGCGATTCACGAGCCGGGCGTCGATCGAAGGAGTGGCGATCCCGGTGACGGACACTGCAAAGATTGCGTCGATGTCGCGGGGCTGTAGACCCGAGTCGTCAAGTGCTTTACTAACGGCCTGCTCACCAATCTCGGTACCTACGCGGATGAAGGCATCGTTTGAGTCGCCAAACCCTCGCAGGTTGGCGTAGTCCTCGATCGGCAACGCCAGATGGCGTCCCCCCACCGCGACTGCCCGGTGCAATTGCTCCAGGCGGGCAGTGTTGTGGTGAGCCTCCCCCCAATGACGCAAAAAGGCAGCGACCAACTCGTCTTGGGAGTAGTAGTGGGGCGGGTGCGCCCCTGCAACGGCGACCACCTGCATCGGTTCCCCCGCCCCGTCATACCCTTTCGTTTCTGACATAGACGTCAAGAGGTTGTGACCTCGCCGTACGTCCGACGGCCCTACGAAATGGCGAACTGCTCCCGCTCAGAAGCCGCGCGAAACGCCTTGGATGCGCGGTGTAGGAGCACGTCAAACGCACCGACGGAGATCCCAAACCTTCGCGCACACTCTTCGCGAGATTCGTCCTCCAACAGTCGTAACCGTAGCGCTTGGGCGTAACGCTCGGAGAGGCCCCCCAGGGTGGTCTCGATGCGGGTGCGCGAGGGGACAAAATCCACGCCCAGATCCGTCGAAAGCCCGCTAACGATGTCCACATCGTCGACATCGACCATCTCGTGCCGCGATCGTTGCCGGTGGGTGTCGATGGCCAAGTGAACGGCGATCCGGCGAAGCCAGAAAAAGAAACTCACGTTCGACCATCGGAAGCTGTGAATGCGGGCGATCGCGCGGACGAAAGTCTCCGAGAGCAGATCGGACGCCAATTCGTTTTCCTGCACCCGCGGCAACAGCACCGAGCGGTACAGCGGCTCCGCAAACCATCGGTACAGCAGCGAGGCTGCCTGGCGATCTCCCGCCTGCAATCGAAGAACTGCGTCGCGTTCCTGATCGAGGGTCGGAGCGCATTGAGACGAGGCATACGAATAACGAAAAGTTGCGTTCGACATATAAAATCCCCAGAACAGACCGATGCGAACCGGTGAGTGGAGAATAGAGTGCGATCGCCTACTTGGTTGTTACACGGTGTGACAAGCGTCACCTCCGGCGTAAGCCGGAGCTAGAGACTGGATTTCATCCGTGCGCGGTTGTCCACGTCCGAAGATTCGGACAGGCTCTGGTGAACCGCGTAAGTGGGGTGGCACTGGGCGGCTGGCCTTCGGCCACCGGGTGCTGCGCGGGTGTCGTCTCCTCCAAGCTACGCTTTCCGGAGACCGCTGCGCGCCGCTCCGCCCCCTGCCGCAATAGACAAGCGCTTTACGATTTACACCTCCAGCAACGACCGCCATCCGGTGGGCTTGCCGGGAGCGAGTTGCAATCGCTCGCAGTGCGCCATCACCGCGAGAACGCTGGCTTCATCCCAAGCATCGCCGACAATCTGAAGACCAATCGGCAGGCCGCCGTGGAAGCCCACCGGAACGCTCCCCGCGGGAAGACCGGTTAGATTGCACAGAAACGAGAAGCGCGTGGTCCCGGCGATCGCGGCTGAGTCAAAAATTCCTTTCTTTCCTTCGTCCAAGCCGTACTTTGGCGCTTGGCGTGCCGTGGTGGGGAGTGCGATCACGTCGACCCCGGCGATGGCGGCCGCCAATTGGCGACGCATGGCTGCGCGGGTGCGGCCGGCGAGGAGAAACGATCGGGCGGGGAGCCGCGCCATTAAAGCGCACACCGTGGCGAATTCATCGCCGAACTTGTGCCCATAAAGGACCGCATCGTCGCTGACATTGGCGGTGGACTCGGAAGCGATCACCAGCGCGCCAACGGCGGGGGCGTGTTTCGCGAGCGGAATGTCCAGATCGACGAGCACAGCGCCTTCGCGGGCGAGCGCTTGTAACGCCAACTCACACGCGGCGGCGATCTCCGGTGTTGCATCCGCGAACTCGGATCTGAGCACGCCGATCCGGCATCCTTTCACGCCGCGACCGAGGGCCAAGCGCCAGGATTCGACGACGGCATGCCCGTCGGGGGCGAGCAGGGTGGTCGGATCTTCCGGATCCACACCGACCGCAACGGACAGCAGATCGACGAGGTCCTCCGTCGAAGATCCGAGTGGACCGGCGTGGGGCATCGTGCCCGGACCCCAGGTGTCGCCGGTCCGGCCGATGCGAATGTAGGTGGGTTTGATCCCATAGATCCCGTTGAAAGCCGAGGGGATGCGGATCGAACCGCCTCCGTCGGATCCGAGCCCCACCGGCGCCAATCCGAGAGCCACCGAAACCGCCGTTCCGGTCGAGGACCCACCAGCTCCGTGCGCCGAACTCCAGGGATTTCGCGGCATATCGAAGTGCTCGTTGTAACCCAGGGGATTCAATCCCCATTCGGTCGCATGCGACTTGCCGGGGAGCACCGCGCCGGCCTCTCGAAATTTTGTAATCACAAAGGCATCTTTGGTGGCTGGGGTCTCCAGGTAGGCGGCGCCACCGCGGGTGGGCAATCCGGTCATATGGAATTCATCCTTGATCGGAATGGGGATCCCATCGAGTGGACCGAGACTTTTCGATGCTTTCCATCGCTCGGTGCTGGCAGCGGCGGCGGCGGCGGCACCCTCGCGATCCAGGGCGATGAATGGGGAAAAAGTGGATAGACCGAGGTCTTTTTTGTCGAGTCGTGCCAGCAAGCGATCCAAAACCTCCGAGGGGGTCGTCTGTCCGCTGGCGTAGGCCTCCCGCATTTTCCGGGCGTTGTTGGCGGTCTCCGGCAGGGGAAGTCCTCCGTGTGCCCACTGGCGGGGGGCTTTTCCGGCGATCGGCCGCGCCATGTCGTCGCCGGGAAGGCGGCAAGCCGGTGGAAGTGCCTCGAGTTCGCCGATTTTGAAGTCGCCGCTGACCGCCGACCACAGTGCTGCCCCCGCCACTGGCGCTCCCGCCAGCCGGCGCACCATCGCCAATCCGCTCCCTTGAATCCGAAGTTCTGGCACGAGACCCCCTCGCATCTCCGGTAGCGCGGGGCGCCGCATTCGCCAACTGTATTCAAATAGTCAGAATGGTTGACTATTTGCCGAGCGCGGCGGTCGCGCGAACAAGGACGGTAAAGCTGCTTTGACGGTCCGGATCCGCGGCGGGTGCGGTATCGTAGTGCATCCATTGGCCGACGGTGCCGATGGCGACGCCCTGCGGCAGCCACACCCGCAGTCCCGCCTCGCCACCCAGCGCGCCTCCCGGATCCACATCGTCGGCGCCCAGGCCGGTCACCATTCATCCAGCGCGAACGGCGACTTCCACGCCTACTTTGTCGTCCGCCGCCACGGGCCAGCCGCCGCCTCGCTGTTGACCGGTGATCATCCAACCCAATTCGCCGCCAATCCCCCATGCGGACACCGCATCGGCGGGTGTGTTCGGCGTTTCTGGATCGGCATCGCCGTCGACCGTGCGCGATTCTTTGGCATAAGCCCCTTCCAAGTGCAATTCCACCGACTTGAGTTGCACGACCGCATGACCTTCCGCCACCCAGCGATCGCCCTCCACCAAAGGAGGTGTCCACGAAACAAAGGAGGAACCGGTCACCGGTTGAAAGCCGTTTCGGGAGGTCGCATGCCCGAAGTGAGCGCCGCCGCCGAGCCGGATGCCCCACGGGGTGCTGCGATCAGCTTTAAACCGCTGTCTTCCAGCGGTGACGTCCAGCCGAACGTCCGCGGCCGGTCGGCTGCTCGCTTTGCCCAGCGGATTGCCGCTGCCATTTCCGACCCGCGCGCGAACTTCGACCGGCACCTTGGGTCCTCGAACATGAGCCTCCAGCCCCACGTCTCGTCCTGGCCAAAAAGAACGTGACACCATTGGAATTTCGGGGAGGGGATGGAGTTCGGTGGCCGTGTCCCGCGCCAACGCAAACAAGGGTGTCTTGGCATATCCAAAGCTGAATTCGACATTTTCGAAGGGGGCGTAGGCGATATAGCCGTCGACCACTTTGGGACCGCTTTCGCCGACCGCATTCACCACCGCCACGGCGCGGAGTTGGTCGGTGATCTTGGCCTTCAACCCGCCGTACAGGCGAATGATCCGGAATTCGACGGGGGTGTCTTCCAACGGCTGAACCGCCACATCGGCGTCGACCGTGAGGGTGGGTTGGAGTTCCGGTGCGGCAAAAGCGACCCCACACCAGAGCATTACGCTGCTGATGGCCATGCGACCTCCTGTCACACCCCTCCTATGAACAAGTTGCTTCCGTGCCATCGAAACAGGGGGCAATCGTTGCGGGAGTGTCACCGGTCACCCGAGCCGTGCCGGTACCGCCCAACCGAATCGGCGCGTTACTCGTATGGAATCCCGAGATGGTGCGCGCGTTCGGCGCTCGGGCTAGGCGGACGGCGCCGTTGCGGTTTCGGCACACGGAATCCGAGGCGCACTGGCGGCCATGAGGGCGGCCAGCCACTGTGCGAAAGCGCGCTCTTCGAGAGCAAACAGTGCTTCGAACGAGAGGCCTGCATCGGTCCACCGCCGCATCGCTTCCTGCTCGATCGGGCGGCGATGCGCCGCCTCTTCGCGAATCACCCGGTCCAAGGCGTCGCGAACGCCAGCGTCCTGGGTGCGGGCGCGAAACAGGGGGTAGACGCTCATGGCGCGTCGCTCGATGAGTGCAGTGGTACCGAGGTATTTCAGGGTGAGCTTTTGGTCGGCGGGCAACGTGCAGGTGTCCACGGTGCGCTCGACCGCCTGATCGACCGCCTGAAACCAGACCACTCCGGAGGTTTCATCCAGAGCCGAGGTTGCACCGCGTTCGGCAGCCAAAGCGGAGAAGATGTGCGCATGTCCCACTTCATGGGCCAGGTGTTCGAGCACGTCGGGGCTGGGGTACCGCGCGGCGACGGTCCGAAAGATCTTGCGGGCGCCCATGTACTCCAGGCGCGCTACCGTCGCGAGCCATGCCGCTTCCAGCTCTGGATCCGAGCAAATGCGCTCGAGGGTGTGGCCGGTGGCTTGGTGAATGTCCACGACGATCTCCCATAGTAAAGTACTTTACTATTTGCTCCGGGCGAGCCGGAGTGTGTTCATAGCGTTGGGAGTCGGCGGTGGCCACGGCGATTCGTGAGGATCCGCGGCACAGCGGGTCCCGCCCGCTTGTGAGGTGACGTTCACGCCTAGCATTTCATCGGTTGTGGTTGCGGTTGCCAGCCATTCGCCGTCCGTGTAGAGGGTGACGTCAGCGTTCGTCAATGACATTGTCGGCGAAATGGACGTCTGTTCGTCCACTTCTGCCCGACATGGTATACATGTGTCAGGGGGATGTATGCAGTCGTTCGACGTCGCGGTGATCGGCGGTGGACCTGTGGGATGCGTGACGGCGCTGGCCCACGCCAAGCGGGGCGCTCGGGTGGCGTTGCTCGAAGCAAGCCCGGAGCGAAAAAACCGCTTTGCAGGTGAGCTTCTGCATCCGGTGGCGGTCGACATCCTCGCACAGTGCGGGGTGAACCTTGCAGCGGCTGGCTCGCATGGCCCCAATCGCGGTTTTGCCGTGTTTACACCCGAGCATTCGGGCCCGTTCCTGTTGCGGTATCCCAAGGGAAAGGGCGCCACCTTCGAGTTCAACGCCTACGTCGATGAACTTCGGGCGGCGACGATGCAGACCGAGGGCATCACCTGGTTTCCGGGCGCGCGCGTTTCGATGCTGGAGGGGCAGAGCGTCCATTGGGGAGCGGGGACCGGACTGCGGGCGGGCCGGATCATTGGCGCGGATGGCCGGTTTTCGTTCGCTCGCAAAGCGCTCGGCCTTCCAGATGACCGGCACGTGCTCTCCCATATGGCCGGATTGACCTTGCATGGGGTGGAGCTGCCTTTTGAGGGCAGCGGTCATGTGGTGTTGAGCCGCGTGGGACCGGCGTTGGTGTACCGGATTGGGCCGGACGCGGTGCGGGTATGCCTGGATGTACCGACGCCTTGGAAGAAAGCCTCCAATCGAAACGAATTGCTGATCAATGCGTATCGCCCGGTGCTACCGGAGCAATTGCGCGCCCCGATCGAACAGGCCCTCCGCCAAGACGCGATCTTATGGGCGGTCAACGAGTTTCGACCTCGGACTTCGTATGGTCGGCCCGGCATGATGTTGGTCGGCGACGCGGTCGGACATGTGCATCCGATGACGGCGGCGGGGATGACCCTCGGTTTTTCGGACGCCTGGACCCTCGCGCAGTCCGACGATTTCGAGAGTTGGGCGGCGCAAAGGCGGCGGGACAGCGAGGTTCCAGCGCTGCTGGCCACCGCGTTGTATGAGATTTTCGCGCTGCAGTCTGAGGCGACCTATGCGACTCGTAAAGCGATTTACGATCTGTGGGCGTACCCGAAGATGCAGCGCCGAACGATGAATTTCCTTTCCGGTGCCGAGACCAGCCTGCCGCGATTGTTGGCGGTGGGAGGAAATTTGGTCACCCGCGCCTCGGTGCACGTGGCCAGCGATGCACGCCATCCTCGGCGTTGGCGGCCTGCCATGGCGGCGGTGCGAAGTATCGCCGGATTGATCCACTGGTTGGTCAATGAGTCGGTGCCGGAGCCGATGCGGATGCCGTTCATTCAGAAGGCCGCTACCCCTTTTGAAATGCTGCGACAGCAACAGATCGCCGCGTTAACTCCCCCCGAACTTCGCGTCGCAGATCTGGCGGCCGAGCCGGCTTAAACATGAAAGACCTGACTCCTGGAATTCGGCGGGCCATCGATGCGCTCGCCCGCAGCCAACAAGAGGAAGGGTCTTGGAAAGGGGACTATAGCGGTCCGTTGTTTTTGCTGCCGATGTATGTGGGCACCGCGCGGACGATCGGGCTTGAGTTACACGACGACACCCGCTCGGAGATGATCCGCTATCTTCGCGGCGTTCAGAATCCCGACGGTGGGTTTGGCCTGGGCGTAGAAAATCCGAGCACCGTGTTCACCACCGTTCTCAACTATGTGGCGTGGCGGTTGTTAGGGGTAGAGGCGTCGGATCCCGATGCGGCCCGTGCGCGGGAGTGGGCGTTGGCGCGCGGAGGCGCGCTCGCTAGCGCGTCGTGGGGGAAATTTTTCCTTTCGGTCCTCGGTTTGCATGAGTGGGCGGGGATCCATCCGGTGCCGCCCGAGCTCTGGTTGACCCCTCAGAAAAGTCCATTTCATCCCAGTAAAATGTGGTGCCACAGCCGGATGGTGTACCTGCCGATGGCGTGGCTGTATGGGCGACGATCGACGGTGGCGCTTGATCCTCTGTTAGAGGCGATTCGAAGCGAAATTTACGTGGAAAGCTATGCAGAGATCCGTTGGGCGACCACCCGGGACCAAGTGTCGCCGACGGATGCACAAATCCCGCGTGATCCGTGGCTCAAACTTGCGTTTCGGGGACTTTCCGCCTACGAGCTGAGGCCGCTGGCGGCGCTTCGACAGCGATCGTTGGCGTTCATCGAGGAACAGATTGCGTACGAAGATCGGGTGACCCACCTGTGGTGCATCGGCCCGGTCAACAAACTGCTGAATACGCTCGTCTGGCATTTCGCAGATCCGCGAGGAGAGCGGGTTCGCAGCCATCGGGAAACCATGAGCGGGTATCTGTTTTCCGATGACCTAGGCACCCGGATGAATGGGTACAATTCATCGGAGCTCTGGGACACCGCTTTTGCCGTTCAAGCGCTGCACGCGAGCGACGAGCCCTCCGCGAAAAAGGTCTTGCAAAAGGCCTATCGCTTTGTGGATAGCCAGCAGATCCAGTGCGATCCGCCGGAGCGGGAGAAACACTTTCGGGATCGCACACTTGGGACCTGGCCTTTTTCCACGGCAGAGCAGGGTTGGCCGGTCGCAGATTGCACCGCCGAGGGATTGAAGGCGTCTCTGGTGGCTGCACCCAAGGTCCATCCAGCAGTATCGCACGATCGGTTGATGGAGGCGGTGCTTCGGATCCTCGAGTGGCAAAACCGGGATGGGGGTTGGGCTTCTTATGAGCCGCCTCGCGCGCCGGGCTGGTTGGAGCGGTTCAATCCGTCGGACGTGTTCAAGAAAATCATGACCGAGATTTCGTACGTCGAATGTACCTCGGCGTGCATCCAGGGTTTGGCGGCGTTTCAGGCTCGGGTTCCTGACATGCTGACGAAGGAGATCGCCCAGGCCATCGAGCGAGGAGTGGCGTTCTTAACGGAACAACAGCGCCCCGACGGCAGTTGGTTTGGCTCCTGGGGGGTGTGTTTCACCTACGCCACCTGGTTTGGCGTATGGGGATTGCGAGCCGCGGGAGTTCCGCCTTGGGACGAGAGAATTCGTCGCGCGGTTCGTTTCTTGGTCCAGCGCCAGCAGGACGACGGCGGTTGGGGGGAGTCGGTCGAAGCCTGCCGAACAGGGCAATGGACGCCGATTTCTTCGCAGGCGGTGATGACCTCATGGGCGCTGTTGACCTTGGTTTCCGCAGATCAGACCGCCACCGAGCCGGCGCGCCGAGCGGCGGAATTCCTTTTGAAACGCCAGTTGTTCAACGGGACCTGGCCGCGGGAAGCGGTGGCCGGGGTGTTCAATGGCACCTGCAGCATCCATTATGATGCTTACCGACAGGTGTTTCCGTTATGGGCGTTGTCCAACTATCGGGAAGCGTTGAAGTAGCGGTCCTTGGGCGATTGCCCTGCGGGCACCGCGTGTTTCGCGGGTCCCGTCGGCTTCGCCGACCGCCTCCGGCGCCGCTCCACCCGCTATCGCTTCCGCTCCGCCAACACCGCGATCAATACCGCCCTTACCCCAGGTTCATCTAAACCTCTGAGCGATCCGAGGATCTCCTCAGCGTTGGACTGCAGGCCGATGCGGGTGAGATCGGTCACTTGAAGTGGACAAGTGATTTCTTTGCGATGAACCTCCCGCAACAGGAGTTTGAGGGCGTCGGTGTGGACCTGCACCAGACCGGTGCTCCAACCCGCGCTCACTTGGATTTCTCAGAAACCAACGCTTGATTGACAGTGATCGCCGCCATGTTGACGATGTCGGAAACATTGGACCCGAGCGCCAACACGTTGACCGGGCGCTCCGGCCCGACCAACACCGGCCCGACCGCGGTTGCCCCGCCCAGCTCACGAAGGAGCTTGTAACACATGTTTCCCGCTGCCAGGTTCGGGAAAATGAGCACGTTGGCGTCGCCCTGGATCGCCGAGAACGGGAAGTCGTCCTTCGCGAACTCGCTGTTGACGGCGGTGTCCGCCTGCATTTCACCATCGATGATCAAGGAGGGCCATTGGCGCTTCACATCGTCAATCGCTTTACTAATTTTGGCGACCTCGCTGTCGTCGCGATGTTCACCAAAGTCCGAATACGACAACATCGCTACCCTTGGCGTATAACCAAAGGATTGGGCCAGGGTGGCGGTGTTGATCGCGATCTGGGCGAGGGTGGCCGCGTCGGGGTTGACGTTGACGGTGCAGTCGCCGAAAAACATCCGTCGGTTCTTGAACAACATCATGTATACGCCGCTGATGCATCGGACCGATGCGGCTTTTCCGATGATCTGCAGGGTTGGACGGGTGGTATCGGCGTAGGACATGTTCAGTCCGCCGACGAGGCCGTCGGCTTCCCCCAAATGCACCATCATGGCGGCGTAGACCGTGTTTCGATGCAGCATCATCCGACTGGCGTGGAGGGTGGTGCCTTTTCGTTGGCGGTCGGCCCACAAGGCGCGGGCGTAGCGCTCAAAGGTTTCATCCTCCTTGGGTTCCACGACTTCGATCCCGTGCAGATCGACGCCGGCGCGCTCGGCTCGGGTGAGAATTTTCCATTCGGTTCCGACTAATACCGGCTTGCAAATCCCCTCATCGACCATGATCTGGGCGGCGCGCAGCACCTTTGGATCCGATCCGTCCGGAAATACGATCCGTCGCGGATTCAGCCGGGCGCGGTTCATGATCGGGCGAAGGATCTCTTTGGAACGTTCTAACTTCCGTTCCAGCTGATCGCGGTACGCCTCGAGATCGTCGATGGGTTTGCGGGCAACGCCAGATTCGGCGGCCGCTTTGGCGACCGCGGGCACCACCCACAACAGGACTCGGGGATCGAACGGCTTCGGGATGATGTAGTCGGGTCCAAAACGAAGCGACGGCACATTGTAGGCCTGCAAAACCTCGTCGGGAACGTCCGCTTTGGCGAGCGCGGCCAGCGCATGCACCGCGGCGATCTTCATTTCTTGGTTGATCGCCCGGGCGCGGCAATCGAGGGCGCCGCGGAAAAGATACGGGAAACCGAGAACATTGTTGACTTGGTTGGGGAAGTCGGACCGACCGGTAGCGATGATCGCTTCGGGAACCGCCGCTTTCGCGACGTCGTAGGCGATCTCCGGGTTGGGATTGGCCATCGCGAAGATGATCGGTTTGGGGTTCATCCCCTTCAGCATCTCCGGTTTGAGCGCGCCGCCAACTGAAAGTCCGATGAAAACGTCGGCTCCGACCAGGACTTCTCCGAGGGTGGCAGGCTTGTCGCCCTGGGCGAACACCATTTTCTCGGGAAAAGCGTCTTCCTTTCGGTCTTTGTACACCAGGCCATCGGCGTCGCACATCCAGATGTTCGAGCGGGGAATGCCCAGGGAAACGAGGAGATTGGCGGTGGCGATCGCAGCGGCCCCCGCCCCACAAAACACGACCCGGGTCGAGGTGAGCGTGCGGCCGGAGATCTCCAAGGCGTTCAACAGACCGGCGCCGGCGATGATGGAGGTTCCGTGCTGATCGTCGTGGAATACGGGGATGTCGAGCTCGGCCTGGAGCCGTTTTTCGATCATAAAACAATCGGGTGCTCGAATGTCTTCGAGGTTGATCCCACCGAACGTAGGAGCGATCGCTTTGACGGTGGCGATCACGAGCTCCGGATCGAGGGCATCGAGCTCGATGTCGATCGCGTCGATATCTGCGAATTTCTTGAATAAATTGGATTTTCCTTCCATGACCGGTTTGCCGGCC
>SYKL01000403.1 GCA_005797785.1 Pseudomonadota bacterium
GATCGACGCAGTAATGATGGCGTCCAACATGCTCATTCCACGTCGCAACAGCCGGCGCCGATGCTGTCTTTGAGGGTTTCGGTCTTGAGCAGGAAGCTGCCTTCGGTGACGACGATTTCGCCGCTTTCTACGCCTTTGCTCAGGTAGACCTGGGCCCCTTGCCGGCGGATCACCTGCACGCGCCGGGTTTCGAATTCATCCACGGCCAACTGCACAAATACAAGATCCACCCCTTTGGCGGACTGCAGCGCTTGTTGGGGAACGATCACCACTTCGCGTTCGCCCCCGACCGCGATTCGAGCGGTTCCATACGCGTTGGCGCGCAGTTCGCCGTTCGGATTGGCCAGGGTAGCGGTGGCGCGGGCGGTCCGGGTTTCGGGATCGATGACCGGCGCCAGGTATTCAAGCGTTCCCGCGTAACTCTGAGCCGATCCGTCGAATGTAAAGCGGATCGACTGGCCCACCGCCACCTGCCCAATCTCCGCCTCGGGAACATCGATTTCGGCCCTTAGCGTGGAGGGATCGGCGATTTCAAACAGCGGAGTGCCCGCCTCTACACTGGAACCCACCGACACCTGGCGCTCCACCAAGATCCCCGCGATCGGCGCGGTGACGGTGTAGCCCTTGGCGGTACCCCCGCCGACCGCTTGAAGTTCACTTTCCAAGGCAGATACTTCCGCACTGGCGAGTGCCGCCTCCTGTTCGGCGGCGTCGATCTCGGCTTTCGCGATCACGTGCGCAATGCTCCGCTTTCGTTCGAGGGAACGCTCCGCCACCCCCTTACGAGTCCGCGCCGCCTCCAAAGCGGAGCGATCACCGGCGATCTCCGCGCTGTGAACGGTTGCCAATGAATCCCCCGGTCGAACCAGGGTTCCCACTTCGACATGCAGGGTCTGAATGTGGCCCGCAGCCCGCGCACCTACGATCGCTTGTTTTTTAGCGTCCCAGGTCAGCTTTGCGACAGCTTCGATTCCGCCATCGTCGACCGCGAGCGCCGCCGGAGCAAACTTCAAGCCCGCCGCCTCCGCGGTGTCGCGGGTCTTAAAGCGGATCTTGGTGCCGTGCGCCGGCGCACCGTCGTCTTTGGACAGTTCGGTCGCCGGCCGACCGCCCATTTCAGGATGGTGAACCGGGCAAAAGGACATCGGAAAGCCATGTTCGGGGCAGAAATCACCCTTCGCTTGAAACACGGGGATCAGGCTCGGATTGCACTTGGTGCACACCGCTTCCATCACACCATGCTCCACGCAAAGGCCAGCTTCAGCCTCAACGCTGGGCGCGGCGACGTCAGGCGCCTCCGGCGACGCACACGCGAACCCGGCGAAGAGCGTTACCGCTCCCGCCACTCGAGTAATTCGTCGCATTAGGGCGTCGCTTTGGGTGGGCGCTCGATCTTGAGATCCGGATTGCAGGTACGGCACTGCGACTCCGGAACCCCGTGCTCTTCGCACCAATCACCGGTAGCCTTAAACGCGGCGATCAAAGAACCATTGCACTGGGTGCACTGGCTCTCGGGAACCGAATGTTCGCCGCACCAATCTTCGTGGCTGCCGGGGACCACCTCCGCGGAGGCGTGTGCCTTTTCGGAAGGGGCGGAAACCGCAGGTTCAACAGGGGAAACTTCGGGTGTGCCGCACGCAGCCAGCCACACGCCGATCCAGGCGAAACGAAGGGACATGATCTCTCCAAAGGTTTGAAAGGGAAAATCGAGCGGTACGTGCCGCGATCAACCGTTTCAGCCGATGGGAGGGGGTAGCGGCGGCGCTCGAAGCAGCTCTCGGGCGCGCCGGCCGTAAATCGTAGTCCAAGGGGTCAAATCAGCGAGCGCCAACGACTCAAGCGCCACGGTGGGCTCGCTGCCGGCGGTGGCCATCGTGCGGGCGCAGCAGGCGCAATGCGACAAGGCGCAGCAATCTTCGCCGGAATCGCTAGGCTCACTGCAGCAAATTTCGTCCTGGGCGACAGCTTCAACCGGCACGGCCGCCTGAACGCCGAGCGCGGCGAACAAACAAAACAACAAGGCCAGGAGGCTGCGAAGCATGGGGCCAATGTACCGTGAGAAAGGCCGGTGCACAAGGGTTGGAATGGTAAGGTGGTTGACCATCAGCCCGACCCCACAGTCGCCCGTCGACTCGATGCCCAAAGGCTTTGAATCGTCAACCGATTGACTATCGGAACAACGCAAAGTCATCGATCCACCCCGTCAACGGATCGTCGGTATCGACACAATTTCCGAGCCGCAGCTGCAAGTGATCATAGTCGAACTCCCGCGTCGACGACGGCAATGCCGCGGTCTCAGACACGGTCCCGCCGCCAAACACTTCGTCCGCCTGCAAGTACAGTTCGCCGGTGCTGCCGTCGTGGATCACGGAGATTTCGAGCCACTCCCCCGACACCAGCAGCGGATCGTGGAGCACCACGTCCGAGAGTTCCCCATTCCGATCGACGAAAGCGAGCACCAGGTCCGATTGCCCGCCACCCACCGGAAACAAGGCGAGTCCCAACCTCTCCCCACGCGGGCTGACCGCGTCAAACACGCACTCCCCGTCTGCGGATGCATCCTCCCATTGAAGCTTAAAGCTCAACAGATAGTCGTTTCGGTCGAGCAACATCCGCGGAAGCTCAACATACCCCTCCCCCGTCAACTCCAGTACCGAGCTCGACAATGCCGCATCGTCGAACCGCGGCACCGCCCCGGTGACCGCCCCGGCATTGGACAGATAGTAGGCGTCGTTGCTGACATAACTGTCGTGAATCCGGTAAGCGTGCGCTCGATCAAAGGCGTACCACAACGTGAGCCCAAACCCGTCGACCAACCAATCGTCGTACACGGTGCCGAGGCTGCGGTTGGCCCCGCTCCACCAACTAAACCCGTCCAAAATCGCGGTTCCACCGATGGTTGAATCCCGCCCCGTTTCCACGGAAGTCGAGCCAAACACCTGCGCACTCCCATACACGTCCGAGCTTCCAACGAGCTGGTTGGTTCCGTAGACCCCCGCATTTCCGGTGACGCTCGCCGTGTGCATTACCACCGCCCGATCGCGAACGGTGGCCTCGTCATCCACCTGCGCATCCTCGCGGATCACCGCCATCGAACTGATGATCGCATGTCCACCGACCACCGGATTTTGCCGACTGAAAGGATCACCAAATTCAGCGAAATTGCCGACGGATGCACCCACCTCCGCCCGTCCTTCGATCCGGACATCACCGGTAACCGTCGCGTTAAACAACACCCGAGCTTCCGGGCCCACATACACCGAGGGATCGACGCTGGCGGTCGCGGACACAAAACCGCCACCGTTCGGATGCGCAGCGCCAGCGCTGTTCGGCGGCGTGCGCAGCGCCTGCGGTTCGTGCCCATACGGATAGGCCCCTTCGATCGCTACCTCATACACATAGCGCTCGAATTCTTGGTAACGCTGCGGCCAAGAGGAGTACGAGAGCTCGGGTTCATCCTCCCATTCAGTGGGCACCGCCGCCACCACCAGGTGCAGTTTGAGGATCGGCGTTCCCAGATCGGCTTCCCAAGCGTCAAGATCGAGGATCTGCGTCCCAGCGACGAACATCGGCGCGCGCGCTTCCTCGCGCCCCATCGCGCTGGTGTCCGTGGTCGCCACGACAACGCCGCGCCACTGTGCACCCCGATCGGGAAGATCCCAGCCGTTCAGGCCGATCTTCAGGTATTGCGCCCCCGGCTCTCGGATCAATTCGATCACAGTGTAGCCATACCGCTGCGGTGCAACCCAATCCTCGATTCGGTAGCGGTGGTCGCCCACTTTACGGAGTTCCGCGCTCAAGAGGTTCAACCCGCTGTCGTATGCATAGCCGTAGGGGTAGGTCGCCAACCCATAGTAGTCGACCGCGGTATCCTCCGTCTGAGCTACATAATTCACTGTAGAGGCCGCATACTCGGCAAACAGATCGCCGAAGGCGTCCGCCCGGCAGGCGTCATCGGTGCAGTCGAAAGGTGCGGTCCGCCGGATGAATTCGAGCGCGCTTTCGTCCGGCTCGGAATAGCGTTGGATCACGTCAGCGGTGTACTCCTCCCCAAATTGTAGTGCCAGATACTGCCAAAACTGCCACCGCGGGTATCGGACCACAAAGGCATCTGCGGCATAGTGGGACATCGCCCGGGAGGCGGCCAAAGACACCGTCGCACCGCTAATGGTATTGCCCACATAGTTCGCATAGCTCTCCACATACCAGCTCCATCCCTCCCAATCACCGCGCACGGGATCACATTGGAGTGCGTGAGTAAACTCATGCCCGAACACATATGGAACTTCGGTCGGGTTTTCGGCGACCGCACGGATCGTTCCGGTCCACATCGTAAAGTACGGCACCCCGGTGGTGCCGTTGTCGCACGCCAACCCCGCCCCCGGGTAGGGGCCGATCGCTTGGTTAAAGTGCCCTTCATAGACGTTGATCTGGTAGCACTGCCCGTCGTTCGGGTTGTAGTTGGGGTTGACGTCGATCTGGTACCGATTTCGAAACTGGTCTTTCACGAGAGCAAGCCCGTCGAGAACGTTTTGGCGCAGCACCGGATCGGTTTCGAGGTCCGTATAGAAATCCGCGGTATCCTGGTTTAACTGGGAGTAGTCGGATCCCCAGTGGTAGCGGATCCACCCGCCGTCGAGAAAGTGCACCGGCTTCATGTCGTTCGTATAGCCGGCAGGATGCGGGCTCGGCAGGTAGGTCTGGCAATCGGCGTCGGTGGCGAACTCCACCGGATCGGTGGGCAGGTACGGCAACAGATGGCCGACGGGATCCGCGAGCACGAGCTGGTTGTCGACGGTGACCATCACCGTGTCCATGGTGGACGCGCCTTCGTCGTCGATGATCTCCACCTCAAAGGTCAGGGCCTGATCGGTCGGAGGGGCTTTGAACGTAGGAAACAGGGTGTCCGCATCCAAGAGGGCGACACTCGCCCCCGCAATCTGCGTCCAAAGGACAGAAGCCACCAGGCCGTCTGGATCGGACGCGGCGCCATGGAGGGTTGCAATAGTCAACCCATTTACTACTTGGTCGGCGCCGGCGTCGGCCAGCGGAGGAAGGTTGGGGCAGGCCGCATCGAAGAGATCGCAGTCCTGATCGATGCCGTCCTCGCAAATCTCCGTTGCTCCTGGGAATACCGTGTCGAGGGCGTCGTCGCAGTCGATGTCGGCCGGAAAACCGTCCAAATCGGCGTCGACGGGGTCCGTGTCGATCGGGAGATCGGTGTCCGTGTCCGGCGGGAGGTCCGTTTCGATGGGAAGATCGGTATCCGGCGGCAGATCGGTATCTGGGGGAAAATCGGTATCCGGCGGCAGGTCGGTATCCGTGGGAAGATCTGTTTCGATCGGAAGATCGGTGTCCGGAACGTCCGTATCGGGGACATCCGTGTCCGGAGCGACATCCGTGTCCGGAGCGACATCGACAGGCGGCGCGCTGCACCCCAACAAGCACGCTGCCAACAGGGGGTATACGCGCATTTCTCACTCCACGGCGAATCATCAGGCTACGCCGTCCTGCGGTCAACCCCCCGTGGCACGGCGCGTGAGGCGGACGGAGGGCGCGCGAAGCGCGGTTTGAGGCGCAGCCGAAAACGGAGGGCGAAGGCCCGACCCCGGAGGATGCCGACGGCCGGCCGGCCGGCACGCCCAGATGGTAAAGGGGTTGACTAGTCCCCGCGGGCGAGGTGGACCAAATCGGCGAAATCGCCGCCGAGCACGTTGAGATCGGTCTCGCCGGGTGCGCCGTCGACCGTGCCCGAGCTGGAATACTGCCAGATCGTATAGTCTTCCCAAGCGTTTGGAACATTGGGGGAGTCGGCGCCATAATGCGCGACCCACAGAGGATTGCCGTTGAAATCGTCGTCGCCAACGCAGGAATTCCACCAGCTGGCGCTGGTGTAGATCGTGGGAAGCCGGCCGGTCAAGTCCTCGTACCGATCGTTGAAATCGGTGACCCAGGCGTACATTTCGCTTTCGGTCAGATCGTAGCAATCGTCGCCATCGTAGGGGTTGTACTCCATGTCGAGCGCGCCCGGGAGCGTGATCCCGTCGTCCACCCAATCGCCACCGTTTTCGACGAAGAATTCAGCTTGCTCCGCGCCATCCGACACATTAGGCAACGCAAAATGGTAGGCGCCGCGGTAGATCCCGACCGCAGCGGCACCCTCGTATTGATTGTCGTATTCGCTGCTTTGAAAGGTGACCCCTTCGGTCGCTTTGACGTATGCAAAGCAGATCTGATCGGCCGCGACCGCCTCCCAATCCATGCCGGGATCCCACCCGGAGACGTCGATCCCCTCGATCACGTCGCCGCAGTGCGAACCGTCGGGAATGTCGGTCTCGACTTCCACATCGGTGTCGGAGAACTCGGAGTCGAAGTTCACATCGGAGCCAGGAGTGCGCAGCACCCCCGGCAATCCGCAACCGGCAACGATCGGCAGCCACCACATTCGCATCCCTCGAATCTACCCGATGGCCACCGCCGTGCCCAGCGGGTCATTCATCGTCGCCGTCGGTGTCGATCTCCTCCTCCCCTTCTTCGCCAAAAGTGCCGATGAGAATCGCTTCTGCGAACACGGTGCCATCGTCACCTTCGCCATCGCTGCCCGTGCCCACCGCCATCACTTCCCCCACCGGCCCCGCAGGGGTCAGTGCAAAGTCGATCGATGCGGCCATTTCGTCGAAGTCGTTTTCCTCGGGGGCATAATCCCAGGCGTCGAAGGTGCCGTTCACTTCGGTCAAATCTTCGAACACATAGGCGGTGTCCGCCGCCGGTGCCACAAGCAGGTCGGACCAGTGCTCGTCAAAAACGCCGTCCCCGGTACCAAACGAGACCTCGACCTCCAGCTCCAATTGCGGACCGCAGTCGGCCATGGCGATCTCAGCGCCGCTGTCATCGATGTACACATAGGTCACGAGTTCGACCGCGCCATCGGGAGTTTGAGTCACCTCGATCGCCAGATCCGTGCTGTCGCCACCGGCGTACTCCAACGTCGTTGCATGGGCCCCCCCCAGATCGAGGATGGATTGAGCATCAAAGCCGAGGGTGGCGTCATCCAAGCTCACCGGCGTACGGGAAACCTCTTGGCACCCGCGGTTTTCTTCCCCAAATTGGCCCCCATCTCCGGGATTTGCCGGGTCCACATTGCATCCGATCGCCAGCGCCACCACCACCAAAAGTCCGTTTCGCATTGTTCCTCCAGGCTTGCGCCCCACACTCCCATCATGACCCGCCCCCCGTGCGCAGTCCATTCTGTTTCGCACATACCATCCGGCCAATCCGCCAACGAATGTGCGAATCTGTTATAGTACTGCCGCAGGAGGACACCTGGACCTGGATTTCGACGCGATCGCTCAGGAGTTGGTGCGCGCCCTGCGCGGGCACCGATCGCAGACCGCTT
Source organism: Pseudomonadota bacterium (assembly GCA_005797785.1). Classification (GTDB taxonomy): domain Bacteria; phylum Myxococcota_A; class UBA796; order UBA796; genus SYKL01. The sequence continues at coordinate 7,397 of SYKL01000403.1, forward strand.
TCGCCCGGCGGCTAGGATACCAGTCCAACGCCGTGTATACCTGGGAGTCCGGTCGCCGCTCGCCCACCGCCTCGACCTTTCTGGCGGCGGCAGCCAAGGTGGGTGTCGACGTTCCCTCCGCTTTGCAACGGTTTTATCGCGATGCTCCTGCCCCGGATCTCGATCTGGCCAGCGCGGCAGGGGTGGCCGCCTTGTTGACCGATCTCAAAGGCGATCAACCGTTGGCGGAAGTGGCCGCTCGCGCAGAGCGCAGCCGATTTGCCGTTTCCCGGTGGCTAAAGGGCCAGGCCGAGCCTCGACTTCCGGATCTGCTACGAATGGTGGAGGCGACCAGTCTGCGGCTGCTCGATTTTGTGGCCTTGTTCGCCGATCCAACAGAGTTGCCATCCACGCGCAAGGCCTGGGACCGCCTGGAGGCGGCCCGTCAGCTCGCTCGCTCGAGCCCCTGGGCGAATGTGGTGTTGCTGGGCCTCGAACTCGCCCCCTACCGCGAACGTCCCGCGCACGACGACCTGCTGCTCGCCGAAAAACTCGGTCTTCCGACGGCTCAAGTTCGCGACGCGATCCGGTTGCTCGAAAAGGCGGGCCAGATTCGGCGGTTGGGCCAACACTATGTGCCCGTGGAAGTCCAGGCGGTCGACCTCCGCGGCGCTCGGCCGGATTCCTCGTTGAAACGGTTCTGGGCGGAGGTCGCCGTGGAACGCATGCCCGCCGGCATGAGTTCGTACAATGTGTTCAC
>SYKL01000045.1 GCA_005797785.1 Pseudomonadota bacterium
CGAAACGCAGAATTGACCGGCACAATCGATGCCGATGGGTCGAGCGGTTTTGTGTACGGCGCTGCACCCACCGAAGGGGTGATCGATGGCCTATTGGCCCCGTTGATCCCCGACGACGGCGTGGACATCAACGGCAACGACACCATCGACTCCAATGAGACCGAGGAAGCCCTGCTGGGGATCGCCGCGGATCTCCTGCAAAACCCCAACATGGCCGACATCGTGTTCGAGGACGGCAGCCGCGGCGTCAGCATCGCCTTTTCGTTCGAGGCCGATCCGGTCAGCTGGTAGTGCGAATCCTCTATTTTCAAGACGCGACCCCGCTTGGGGATCGCGTTCGCGAGTTGTTAGCCTCCCAAGGTCACTCCCTGTGGGTCGTCCGTTCCTCCGATGTTAAGGTCGACCTGCCCGGACGGGTGATCGAAGACGGCTCTGTCTGGAACGAGAGCGCGCCGCCTAGCGACTTCGAACCTCAACTCCTGTTGATCGGAACCTTCCCGTGGCGTCTGCCCGCCGAGTGGATCAGGGCCGCACCTCTGGCCTTAAACCTCCACAGTTCTCTGTTGCCCCGTTGGCGGGGAGCGCATCCGGAGTTCTGGGCGCTGCGAACCGGCGACGCTTTTTCTGGGGTCACCCTGCATCATCTGACGCACGGCTTCGACCAAGGGCCGATCGCCGCCCAACGGCGGTTTCCACTGACCGACGATGAGTGCCTGGGCAGCCTCTGCGAAAAAATGGCCGCTGCCGCCGAACAACTGACCATCGAACTCTTGGAACGCCTGGCCACGGGAACCCCCATCCCCGCGCGAGAACAGGAAGAAGGGGTTTTTCCACGCGCACCCACCGTACGCGACCAAGACCTCGAGATCCGCCACGACGCGACCCTCGCCGAGACACGTCGCCTGCTGCGGGCATGCTTTCCGTACATTAAACCATGGTTTATCCAGGACGGCATTCGATGGTCCGTGGCGCCAGGCGGCACGCCGATCCGCCGAGCGTTGCGCGACGGCGAAATCCGTCTCAGCGCAGTCCGGGCCGAGCTCTCCAACTGAATGACCATTCAGTTTCCGAAGGAAGGCCGCCCGCAACGCCGAAGGAGGAACGCCCCGTTCAGGGCGCTTGCCCTACGCCTCCGCGGTTGCTAGGCATGCAACACTCCCGGAGAACGCATGGGCGAATCGAAACCTCCAAGCCGCGATCAATTGTGGGCTTGGTACCGACAGATGTTCTTGATACGCCGCTTTGAAGAGCTGGCGGCCAAGGCATACACCCAACGGAAAATCATGGGGTTTTGCCATCTGTACATCGGCCAAGAAGCGGTCGCCGTTGGAGCCACCGCGGCATTGAACCCCGCGGATACGATCGTCGGAGCGTACCGGATCCACGGCCAGATCTTGGCCCGCGGCGCCACTCCCCGCTCCTGCATGGCGGAATTGTTCGGTCGGCAGGGCGGAATCTGCGGCGGCATCGGCGGTTCGATGCACATGGCGAGCAAGGAGCTCAACTTTTACGGCGGTTACGGGATCGTCGGCGGGCACGTTCCATTGGCCGTGGGCGCCGCATTCGCCTCCAAATACCGAGAAGATGGTTCATTGGCGCTGTGTTATTTCGGCGACGGTGCCGCCCAGCAAGGCGCGGTTTTCGAGGCGATGGCGCTCGCCCAATTGTGGAAACTTCCCTGCATTTTCCTGTTGGAAAACAACTTCTATGCGATGGGAACCAGCCTGGAACGCCAGAGCTACCTCACCGAGCTGCAAAAGCGCGCCGATGGCGTAGGCATGAACCACTGGCAAATGAGCGGGTTCGACGTGGCAGAAGTGTACGAAAACGTGCAGAAAGCCGCTGAACACGCCAGGTCAGGCCAGGGGCCCGTGCTTCTCGAAGCGATCACCTACCGCTATCGTGGGCATTCGATGAGCGATCCCGCCAAGTACCGAAAGGCGGGCGAGCTCGAAGAAAAGAAGAAACAGGATTGCCTTTCCTTGGTAGAGCAGCGGCTCACCTCCGAGTTCGGAGCGTCTGAGGCTGACTTCAAGGGCTTGCACGACGAGATCGAACAAATCGTGCAGGACGCTTACGATTTTGCGGATGCGGCTCCGGTTCCGGATCCCAGCCGATTGTACGACTTCAACCTGGTGGATGGATAACCCATGGCTACGCTGCAAATCCGCGAAGCCCTGCGCAGGGCGATGGTTGAGGAAATGCGCCGCGACGAGCGGGTATTTTTGATGGGCGAGGAAGTGGCCTTCTACGACGGCGCCTACAAGGTGTCGCAGGGAATGTTGCACGAGTTCGGAGAAAAGCGGGTTCTCGACACCCCTATCTCCGAAAACGGCTTCGCGGGGCTCGGCGTTGGCGCCGCCATGGCGGGGCTCCGCCCCATCATCGAGTTCATGACTTGGAACTTCAGCTTGGTCGCCTATGATCAGGTCATCAACAGCGCCGCAAAAATCCTCCAAATGACCGGCGGCGCCTACCACGTGCCGATCGTCTTCCGCGGCCCCAACGGCGCAGCTGAAGCGCTCGGCTCCCAGCACAGCCAGTCGTTGGAATCGATCTTCGCCCACTTTCCCGGCCTAAAGGTGATCAGTGTATCTACACCTTATGATGCCTACGGCCTGCTGAAGTCCGCCATCCGGGACGACAATCCCGTGGTGTTCATGGAATCGGAGATGATGTACGGCTTCAAAGGGGAAGTTCC
>SYKL01000404.1 GCA_005797785.1 Pseudomonadota bacterium
CGACGGCGCCAAGCTCATAATGGGATTTGCATAGATGGTTTGACCGTCGCTACCGAGAGCAACCGCGCAAACCCCTCCCAACACCAGAGCCGAAACCCCACCCGCAAAGCCGACAACAAGCATTGGTTTCAGCATTCTGCGCATCCGCCCCTCCGGGCCAGACGCGGCCCCGTTCCCTCATCGTAGATGCCACCCACTCCCGCGTCAACCATTAGGACAAACATGGACCTTCCTTGAACTCTTCAAAATTCATTGACGTTTTGTGACACACGAAAACCGAACCGGTTCCACGATCGCAGGTCAGTCCGTCGTTGTGGTTTCGAGCCAGGTTGGACGGCCGCTCGGATCTGCAATACATCCGTCCTCTCTGCTTCATTGGCCCGCCTTCCCCTTCGGTCCCCATGCCGCTCAAGCTCACCTGCCCCCATTGCCGCCAACCCACCCGGCTAACGGAGCCTTTGCCGCTTCCTGGCGGACAAGTTCAGTGTGAGGGGTGCCGCGCCGCGCTGACGGTCACCTACCCGCAAGGGGTGATGGAGGACCTCAAACGACGAGGAAAGCAGTTCGTACCTACGCACGAACCCGTGCAACGTACCGCGGCCCCAAAGTCCGCTCCCTCTCCTGCAAAAGCGCAGCCGCCCGCCGGAAAGCCCTCCGCACCACCTCCCACCGGACGAAAACCGCGCGCGCCGGCCCCTCCTCCCCCGCGCGACGATGAGCCGGCGACTTCGGTCGATCGCACCTGGGTCGACGGCAACGTCGCCGACGACCCACCCAGCTACGGCGAGTTTGGCGATCGAACGATTCCTTCGGCCCGTACGCCGTATGGCGGCTTGCCCAATAATGTCCCCGAACCTGAGTCGGCGCGCTCCGTGAAACAGAAGCTTCCGCCGACAGATAGCGACGATGTTTCTGAAAGCGCTCCCACGCGCTCGGTCCACCTTCACGCGCAGCCGTTGGAGGACACTCCAAAGAAGGCCTCAAAGAGCACTAAGAAGGCAGCCACCAAGCCAAAGAAACGTTGGTGGCTCAGACTGCTCGCCCCCTTCTTGGGGTTGTTGTTGGCATTTTCGGTGCTCGCGGCGATCGGAGGCGGCGTCGGATTCTGGTACTTCTCCAAAGATCTGCCTTCCACCGAAGCCCTCCAAGCCTACGATCCACCGACAGTCACCGTGGTGTACGACCGTAAAGGCCGCATTCTTGGCGAGATTTATGAAGAGCGCCGCTACGTTGTACCGCTCGACGAGATCCCCGAGCATGTGCAACATGCCTTCTTGGCCGCCGAAGATGCGGGTTTTTGGGACCATGGCGGCGTAGACTATATGGGGATTGTGCGCGCAGTCCTCCGCAATGCCGCAGCCGGAAAAAAAGCGCAAGGAGCCTCCACGATCACGCAGCAGGTGGCCCGCAACTTCCTGCTCACAAAAGAGAAGACGATCGTCCGAAAGATCAAGGAGATCCTACTCGCGTGGAGGATTGAGGATGCTTACACCAAAGAGCACATCCTCTATCTGTATCTGAACGAGATCTACCTCGGGTCGAGCGCTTACGGTGTTGAAGCCGCCTCCCAAGTTTACTTTGGCAAGAGTGTGCGGGACATCGATGTGGCGGAAGCCGCCATTCTCGCAGGTTTGCCGCAGCGACCCTCCGATTACAGCCCCCACCGCAATTTCGACAGCGCCAAAGTTCGGCAGGCCTATGTGCTGGGCCAGATGGTGAAAGTGGGCTATCTTACTCAAGCAGAGGCAGATGCGGCCGCCGCAGAGCAGGTGGTGGTGGTCGAACGGACCAACCCCTTTTTGGAGATAGCACCCCATTTCACTGAGTACGCCCGCCGGCACCTGGTGGCGAAATACGGCGAACAACGGGTGCTTCACGAAGGTCTCCAGGTAACCACCACCTGCGATCTTGATCTTCAAACCGAAGCCCAAAAGATTATCGTCGACGGCGTCGACGATATCGATCAACGGATGGGTTTCAGGCGTTCAAAGGTGGTTACCCTTAGTCCGAAGGAGGTGGTCGAGCGGCGGAAGTCGCAAGAAGCGGCGATGAAAAAAGCGTGGGCGAAAGAGGAGGATCCAGCTGGTCGCATACCCGAGCCCGCTGAATCGATCCTGAAGCCTGGCCGCAACTACGAGGGCGTGCTGCTCGAGGTCGAAAAAACTTGGGCGAAGGTGGGGATTGGTTCTCATGAAGCGATCATCCCCTTGGCCTGGAGCGACTGGGTCTACGCTCCTAATCCCGGTCGTTCCTGGCGAAACCGCGACGCCAAAGATCTGACCGAATCCGTCGACAGCGATGGCGACGGCATCAAGGACGGCAGCATTCTTCGACCGGGAGATCTCGTCGAAGTGAGGGTGGAAGCGCTCTCTACCCGCGAGGACGGCATCGCCAAGGCGTTTGCTGGCACGCCCGGCGCTTCCAAAAGCTTCGCAGCCGCTCGGCTTTGGCAGGATCCCGAAGTCGAAGCGTCCTTGCTGTCCTATGAGCTCGACACCGGCGCGGTGCGGGCGATGGTCGGCGGCGCCGACTTCCGAGAATCGCAATTCAATCGGACCAACCAAAGCACCCGTCAGGTCGGCTCGACGTTCAAGCCGATCGTGTACGGCGCCGCCATCGATTCCCGTCGGGTGACGGCGGCGAGCATTGTGGCAGATGCCCCCCTCGCTTTCGCGACCGGTCGGGATTTCATCTGGAAACCCGGCAACTACGGCAACGATTTTGAAGGCAACATGACCCTGCGCCGAGCGCTGGCGCTCTCCAAAAACACCTGCACGGTTCGCGTGATTGAAAGCACCGATCCCGGCATGAACAAAGACGTGGTGTACCGGTTTGCGCGCAAATTGGGGATCGGCGGACAGCCCACCTATGCGATACCCGAGGGCGAAGTTCGCACGCCGGAAAATGATCACCTTTGTCCCTGGATACCAGAAGAACGAGACTTTACGGTCTGCACGGATCGGTTCCCGGCAAAGGATCCCAACCTTTCCGATTCCGAGCATCGCGCGCGCCTAAAACCAGGCGATAAAACCTACCTCTGCCGCGCGTGCGACTATTCCATGGCCCTCGGATCGGCGTCGCTGACCATGGAAGAGTTGCTTCGCGCCTACTCCGCGTTTGGGACTGGCGGAAAGCTGATTGAACCTTACTATATCGAGGAAGTTCGCGATCGAGACGGCAATGTTCTCGAGCGCCATACCCCGGTCGAGCCCGTGCAAGTGATCGAACCTGGCGTGGCCACCATCGTCAACTGGCTACTTCAAGGCGTGGTTCACGAGGGTACCGCTTCCGCTGCCAACAAACTCGGGCTGACCATCGCCGGCAAAACCGGCACCACCAACGACGAAAAAGATGCGTGGTTCGTGGGTTTAACCCCGAAGATTATCACCGGTGTCTGGGTCGGATTCGACCAACCGCAAAGCCTTGGGGTGTCTTCCACGGGCGGGCGTACAGCGCTCCCGCTGTGGATGAAATACATGGAGCAGGCGGCCCCCAAGCCGGACAACGCAACGCCGTTCAAGATCGTGGGAGACATCGAGTGGGCACAGATCGACGAAGCGACGGGCCGACGGGTCACCAGCGGGGGGCGCAGCTATCCGTTCCTGGCCGGGACAGTGCCGGAAGGCAGCGGGGTATCGGCGGGACAACTCACAATCGAGGACCTCGTTACGGAAATGTGATCGCGGCCGTTTTGTGGACGGCACTGGCCGGTTGCACCGACAGCGAAGTCTATTCCGAAGCGAATTGCCCCGTAGGTGTGACGCTTTCCACATCCGAAGGTGCGCCCGGAACGGTGATCACCGCCACCGGAACTCCTTTTTCAACGGCCAACGATACGCAGGTCCGGGTGGGCGGGGTCGCCGCGAGCGTCACCGTTCTGGAGCGCGATGGCTGCGCAGTCTGCGACGAATGCCGTATTTCCACGTGCGAGAGCTGCTACGCGTGCACGGACTGCGACCTTTCCTGCGCATCGTGCGTGGAAACCCTCACTTTTGTGGTTCCGGTGGTGTCGGCGGGCGCCCAATCGGTGGTGATCACCAATGCCTACGGCGCCAGCGAGCCGGTCGCTTTCACAGTACTGTCGACGGACGCGGACACCGATTCTGACCTTCCCGATACCGATTCCGGAGTACCGCTGGACACAGATCCCCCGGAAACTGACGTCCCGGACACGGGTGCGACCGACACCGACACCGACGCGCCGGACACGGACACCGATTCTTCGGACACCGATGCGGTAGATACTGATACCAGCGATACCGACCTTGCCCTTGGATTTTCACCCTACTCTGAATGCGCGGTCTCACGAACAACGCCCTAGCGGGCCGTCAACAGTTGATCAACCGCCGCCACAAGAGTATGTCAGCCCGTCCCAACGTTGCCCCGTGATCGGAGCCGTCATGCGCCTCGCTTCCTTTGCCGCCGCCCTCGTCGCTTGTACCGTCCTTCCCGCCCAGGCTTTCGCGGGTGGCGTCGGTATTGTTGCCACGGGTGGTATGCGCAATGATCCCGTTTATTTCTACGATAATACCGATTGCGACGCCAGCGGAGACTGCGCGCAGTACAAAGCCCAGCAACTTCGCCCCAATGTGGGCGGTGGCTTGGAATTCGTCCTCGGGGACCGCGACGAGCGCATCTCCGGTGTGTTCCGCGGTTATTGGACGATGGAACCCCCACAAGTCAATCCGGCGGACAATGAGCCCACCGATGTGGACGGCAATGTGCTCGCACCCGAGGATGTGACTTCCAACGTGCGCGACACCAATCGCCACATTGGCCTGGCCTCTTTCGGCGCCCAGTGGGGTTTGGTCGGCGAGCCCGACAAATTTCAGCTGACGCTGATCACCACCGCCGGCGCCGGATTCCTGACGTCCGACCACACGGAATTCTTGTTCGTGCAGGCCGGTCCAGGGTTCACGTACCGCACCTCGCGTTCGACCCAGTTGTTCGTGGACCTTGAGTACATGATGCGATTTCGCAAGGGTTTCACCCACGGCGCCAATGCCTATGTAGGCATGCGGTATTTGTTCGACTAGACTGATCGGCCAGCATGCGGGGTTCGATGGGTACCGATCGGTGGTGGCGAAACGGTTGGGTGCTCGTCGCGTTGGGCTGTGCGTCCCAGCCGTCTTGGCGCGACCAATTGGCGGCGGACTCCCCCTGTTATCGGGTGGTTCTCAACGACGGACTGGACGAAGAATCCACCGACGAGCTGAACGATCTCTACGGCTGCCTCAACGCGACCGGGAATTTTGACAGCCTCCAGCTGACGATGTCGAGCTTAGAAAGTACCAGTCCCGACGGGGTTCCGGCCGGCATTGAAGTCGCCCGATTGGTAAACCACTTGCCCAATGCCGATGTGGATGTGTTCGGCCTCGCCGGCACCGCCGTCGACTTGCTGCAGGCGGAAGACCGCCCGATCGACGAAATTCTCGATGTGGTCTTGGAGATCGACTACGGTGTCCCGGCTGCCCGGGTTCGGGAAGAGGGCTTCGATCTCAACGATTCCGCCGCCTTGGAAGCAGGACTCTTGATCCCACTTCGCGAGGATCTTCCGATCTACGCCCAGATCCTCCGCGAGGAAGCGCTGTACGTGCGCATTGGCGATACGCTCGCCAGCCCAGAGTTACCCCGCATCGCTTCTTTTGCGGCACAGGTGTTGGATACGTCCGATCCCGACGTTTCGGGTGCCATCGAGCGGCTGCCTCAAGATCTCGGTTCAGCGGTGTTCGCCACCCGAAACACCTCGAACAACCAATGGTCCGGTGCCACCGACGACAGCCTCCGCGATGTCGCCACCGTGTTGTTGGTGAACGAAGCTCAATTGATGAAGGACCTTGCCCCCAGCGCCAATGCGATCCTTGGCGATGAGCAACTCCGCAATGCGCTCGCAGACCGCTTGATCAGCTGGCATGATCGCGGACAATTGCAGCCCCTGCTGTCCGAAGTGGCGCTGCTCGCTTCGGTGGACACGGACGGAAACTCGCTTCAAGACGGTGAAGACTCCGCGTTGTACGCGTTCTTACGGCTGTTACACGACGCGAATCGACCGATGAGCTGTTCCCTCGATTTGTGGGTCACCGATCTGAACGTTGATCTCGGGAATGTGGCGGTGTTTATTCTCGAAACCATCGCCGACTTCGATCCAGGGGCCGCCCAAACGGGACTCGGGCTGCTGGGCGGGATCCTCGGATGGGACATTTCTCAAGGTTTGGCCAATACGATCGCGGACAGCGGTGTGTGCCCGGTGATCACCACCCAGATGGTGTCCGACCTTCAAGTCATCGACGTAATGTCCGAAAGCCGCTTTGATCATCTGATGTTGGTGTTCGTGGAGGCGATGGACACGCTGGAAGCCGGCGGCGGTAACGACAGCCGAGTCGACGCGGTGGCTGATTTGACCGAGGTTCTTATCGATCACGGCGCAGTACATCCGGTGGAAGAGCTGGTGCGCGATGTCGACGGCGAACCCTTGGTCGACGATGTGTTGACGCTGGTCCCCGTGCTCGACGATCCGGAAGCTTTTGGCTTGGATTCCGACGCCTACACCCTGCGAGAACTGCTGGAGGTGGCGTCGGGGCTGTTCGCGGAGGACAACGGGGAACTTTCGTTCGAGCCTTGGCTTCCTCTGATCGGCCCCCTCGTTGACCGGGATGCCTTGTGGGTGACATTGGGCCGCGCCGCCACACTGTTGGACGATGAGCAAAGCCAGCTTTCCCGCATTGTGGCCATCCTCCCTCCCCTGTTGGCGGTGGATCCGGAGCTAGAAAGCGCCCAAGGGTTGGCTCCGCTCCTGGGAGATCCGGAGTTGGCCGAACCGTTGCTTCGAGTGGTCGAAACCGACGGGGTGGCGGACGCGCTGCTGGCGACCGAGGGAACCGCTGAATTCCCCGAGCCGCCGCTCGCTTTTCTGGGCCGCATGATGGTCGGAGGCACCCTCGACGACCTGTTGGGCATGATCGACCGAGTGTTTAGCGCGCTCGATGAAGAGGAAGTCTGATGTCGAATTTGACCGGCCGCCTGGAGCACCACTACGGTCCGCGCGTCCATATTCTGTCGGATCCATGGGCATTGTCGGTGGTGGCGCGAGCGGGACATCCCGACACCGATACTCCTGACTTGCTTCGCTTGGTTCAAACGGCGTTTCGGCACCTGCTCCTCGGGATGTCCGAGCGGTTGCCGCAAGCGTCCGTGGACTGGCCGACCCGAATGGCGGTGAGCGAGCCCCGGGCCCGCTATCAGGGCCCAGTCTTGGACCCCGACCACAAGGTCGTGTTGGTGGACGTTGCACGCGCCGGCACCCTTCCCGCGCACGGGTTGCAGGCCGCCTTGTTCGATGTGTGGAATCCAGCGGCCGTTCGCGTCGACCATCTGTACATGAACCGATCCGTCGATCCCGAAACTGGGCGAGTGAACGGTGTTAACTTCCACGGCAGCAAGATCGGCGGCCCAGTGGAGGGGGCGACGGTGATCATCCCGGATCCGATGGGCGCCACCGGCGGCACAATGGTCAAGGTGCTTGACCATTACCGTTCCCAAGTGCCAGGAAAACCCCTGCAAGTGATTACAGCGCACCTGATCGTTACCCCCGAATTCATCCGTCGGGTCACCGATGCCGATCCCGACGTCCACATCTACGCGCTCCGCCTCGATCGCGGGCTTTCGTCGGACGCGGTGCTGGCTACGCCACCCGGACTGCGGTGGTCCGAGGAAGTCGGCCTCGATGCCCATGATTACATCGTTCCCGGCGCAGGTGGGCTTGGCGAACTAATGAACAACGCCTTCGTGTAACATGCACCGAAACCGCGCTTTGGCTCTGCTCGTAGCGCTGGTGTTGGTGCTGTCGTTGGTGGCATGGCTCTGGCCTCGGCCGGAGCCCGAGGTCGCCGATGCCGCAAAGCCCGGGATTCCTCAGCCTTATCTGGATCACTGGGGAAAGGTGCTGAGTCAGCATCGGCGTTCGCCGGACGAACCGCGAACGACGCCAAAATCGTTGGATGAACCTGCGCCCGAGACAAACGTTGCCATGGCCGAACTCGGCCCTGGGGA
>SYKL01000405.1 GCA_005797785.1 Pseudomonadota bacterium
ACGAGTGCGCGAAAGCGATCGTTCGTCCGTTGCTTCGGGCGGGTTTCAAACCGCCGACCGCGTCGCCGAGCGTTTGTGGCGCAGTAGGTGTTCGCGTCGCCCAAAATTCCATAGGAAACGAGGGCTCATGAGGGATCCGGGTTAGCGGCGTAGTAGACGAACTTCCAGGTGAGCATGAACACGAAGATCGCCAGGTACTTCACGAACAGGGGAGCCCTGCTCTCCCGGATGTGGCGCAGCTGCTCCTCCGGAAGGTCAGGATCGGCGAGTTCACCCAGTCGATAGTGGTGCAGGCGGTTGTGCTCAAAGTCCCACGCGGCGGGGTCGAACCATTCGAACCAATCCCAGAGCCGGCGTTTGCCTTTCGCGAACGCTTTGGTCGTCAAACGCGGCGGCGCGCCTTCGATCCGGTCCAACGCCCGATGGCTCACGTGATGCGCCACAATCGTCCACCGGGTGGTGCTGTGCAGCGAGATCAACGCGGCGGAAATCGGATTCGGGGCGATCCACGCGGTGCCGTATCCCAGGATGGCGGCGAGGCGGCTCCAGAGGATCAGGCGTTGCAAATGGCGGACGTCGGCCGGTCCCGCCTGGGACTCCAGTCGCGCGCGAAGGGCGTCAAGGTCTGCAGCAAAACCAGCGTAGTCGAGCAAGGGTACCGGATCGTTCATCCGGTGCAGGTATCCTGGTGGCGTGCAGGCATCTATCGACAACCGCTTTACCAATCCCGCATCGGCGCACAGGCTGCCAAAACCGACGGATGCGAGGGCTGTTCCCGCAGTCGAGGGGGAAGTGGTAGTATCTTGGTGCTACAAGCCAAATGGGGTCCCATGGATTTTCGAAGCGCCCTCGACGCTCTGATTCGGCCGCTGGACCCGACAAAGCATGGCGTTGAAATCGCGTGCCTGCGCGGCTGCCGTACGTTGGCCGATCTCGAGCGGCTGTCGAACCCCGGTTGGTTGTCGGCAAGCCCTAAGGAACCTCGCTTGAAGCTGGTTCGCCACGGAAGTGGGACTTTTTTGGTGGTGGAGTATGTGGATGGATGGTCAAGCCGCTTGTCTATGCAAGGGTTTGCGAGGTAGTCTGGGTAGTAGCATGAGAACAGGCCGCCGAACTTTGTTGGCCGGCCCCCCAGACCGCAGCGGCGCCGCCCGGCTGGCGCCAGGCTTCAGGGGTGCCTGTCATCAAATGTAATCGAAATTGTGGGCTCGAGACGGCCGGAATGCATGCCGACGCGTGGTTCTCCGACCAACGAACTGCACCCCATGTAGAATGAGGACCTGGGAGGTGCCATTGCGCTTCACGTTGTTGGTCGCCCTTTTTCTCGGTGGCTGCTCGGAGCATGGCCTGACCAGCACCACGGATGTTTATGGCTTTGGCACCGATGAAGATCCTCTGTGGACGCCGGGCGATACGGGCGACGAAACGGGGCTCGATACCTTTGATACAGCGATCAATGAGGGCGACGGTGATGCCGACGCGGATGCCGATGGGGATGCGGACGCCGATGGGGATGCGGACGCCGATGGGGATGCGGATGCCGATGGGGATGCGGATGCCGATGGCGATCCGGATACCGACACGGATTCGCCGCCGGATACCGAGCCGCCGGATCCGGATACGCTCACGGACACGGAACTCTGCACCATTGCGATCGAGGTGGTAGGGTACCTGGATCAGTTCCAAACCCCGAACGATGGCAAAGCCGTGTTCTGCCATTCGAAAAATGGGATCCACTTCATCGTGATCAACACGAACAGTTCGTCGTGCTTGCCCCACATCGGCCACGATCATGACGTGTTCCCAACATCTATCTGCGACAACTGACGTGAGACTCCTGCTTCTGCTTCTGCTTCCGGTCGCGTGCACTTCCGGGGGCCTGGCTCCCCAAGAAACCGACGGAAGCGAAGACTCGGGCGAGGATACCTCGATCGATACCGCGACCGACACCGACCCAGATGCCGACACCCACACCGACGCGGATGCCGATACCGACGCGGATGGGGATTCGGACTCCGACGCGGACACCGATGTGGGCGACACGGACATGGATACGGACACCGATGACACCGATACCGTGATCGAAGAGGATCCTTGCGTGGGCGTTATCCCCGGGGACGCCATCGTGGCCGACACCAACATGGTGCTGTCCGCCGACAACACCGTCGTGTGGGTGTGCCGAAACAAACAGGTGTCGGTGAGCGGCGACAACAGTGTCGTGTTCATGGAGCAGGGGGCCGACGTGGTGCTCAACGCGACCGGCGGCCGCGTGTACATGGTCCAAGGTGCCGACATGGCGGTATTTGACACCGGAAATCTGATTTCCACGACTGAGGAGTCCTCGGTCGACGATCAAACCGGCGGAGGCAATGTGCTCCAGCTTTGCGATGACGTGGTGTTGGACCTCACCGAAGCACCGGTTAACGGCTGCGACTGATCACGTTGCCTTGGCCGAGCGAATTGTTTTGGGCCGCTTGGAGTCGTTCATGGATCCGCATGGTGCAGGGGTTGCGTTGGGGGCGCGGGTTGGCCCACGGCTCGTGGGGGTGTTTGGACTTGGGTTAGCGTTGCTGTTCTTTGGGATCAACAAGGCCTTCGGGCTGGACGGAGAGGCCCTGGTGTTCGGAATGGTGCTGGTTCCCGTATCCGGATGGGTGTTGGCGACCGGCCGAACGAGCCAATCCACGGACAATCCCCCTTGGTGGACCGCGGGCCATTACAGCGCCTTGGCGTTGGGCGCGATCGCCGGATTCGCGACCTGGTGGACGCTGGGAACGCGATAACGACCGAACTTCAGGCGGCTTGCACTTCCAGCAATACCACTTCGCGCTCGGCGCGGCTCTCCAGATCCATCAGCGTAGGAACGGTATAGTGGGCGAATGCCCGAACCCCCGCCCGCGGCGCAAACGCCCGGCCGGGCTCGGCCAAGATCACCCGCCGCGTCCGTGCGAGCGCCTGCAGCCAGGGAAAGAGCTTGATGGCGATCTTCTGGTCGTAGCAGAGATCTCCGACCAATACGACCGCGGCGTCCAATTCGGTGCCGATCCAGTCGCCGCAGTACATTCCCACGTCAACGCCGTTTTCAGCGGCATTGAGCGCGGTCGCCGCCAGCGCCAAGGGTTGAACATCGTTGGCGATCACCGAAGAAGCGCCGGCCTTTGCGGCGGCGATCGCGGCGAGACCGCACCCCGTGCCGATGTCCACCACGGCGTTTCCGCCGATCTCCGCTGGATGATCGAGGAGCCATCGAGCGAGCGCCTGGCTACCGGGCCACGCGAAGCCCCAGAATGGAGGCTCTTGAGGACCAAACGCTTCTTCTGTGGCCAGCCAAAGGGGTGTCACTTCGTCCGCGAGGTGCAATCGAATCTCCGGTACCAGGGCGGCATGTTGCACGAGGGTATGGCGGCGAATGAAGTCCTGAGCTGGCATTCGATACTCTAAGCCGCCGCACGAAATTGGGCTCGAAGGGAAGCCTCAGGGCGGGAGTGCCTCTGCAACCGGAGGAAATCGGATGTTTCAGGCGCCGGGTGTGTGGATGCTCTCCGGCTGCTTGGGCGTGCATGCCAGCGTGGGAGCGTTGGGCAGTTTCTCTGCCCCCTCCGACCAGGCGGGCGGTGGATCTTGGGTACGATTTTCGAACGGGACCGGGCCAGGACGGATTGTGGTTCGGCGCAACTTCGAGCTTCGTTGTGCTCTTGTGGCCGATTTGATACCGTCGCCGATCGTCGAGGGGCCGTTAATGCGTTACGGTTATGCTATGTGCATGCGAATTCTCGCCTGGGTTCTCCTGTCGGGCTGCGGCCTCCCCAATCTTCCCCCCCAGCCGTCCGATCCAGTTGCGGCGGCACCCGCGTCACCGGTGGTCCCCGCCATCGATCTTCCGGGAGATGGTTTAAAGTTAGGTTTTGCGGCAAGACCGGCTCGTGGCGCCCGCATGGAGACCCCGGTGGATGCGGTCGCCGAGGTCGTTATGGAGGTTCAACCAGAAGACTGGGCGGGGGTTCCGTTGGGTGCTCCGGCGGTGGGCCACGGCGCAGGTGGCGCGGTCGCGTTGACCTATGTGGGTCTGACCAAGATTTCTCTCGGGTGCGATGGGGGTGTGGAGGGCGACTGGGCGCGGTTTGATGCGGCGGCTCCCGTACCGGAGGGGCCGGTGCTTGTGGAACGCGCGGGCGGCGCTTCCTACGCGGGTGAGACCATCGTGGCGGGTGCGGGTCGCCACTGGTCGCTGGGTGCCCTGGGCACCGTCTCAACGGCATCCACAGGGTCCTCCACTGCTCAGGTGACGATCGCCCCGGTCAACGGCACGCCAGTGACCCGCGACTTCACCAAGGGGGTGATGGACGGCTACGCCGGCAAACCAGGCTTTGATCTCTCCGATCCCGATGAAATCTTCCTGCCTACGCCGGTGGTCGCCTTGCGAGCGCCAGACGGGTCCGGCCGAGTGATCCTGCAATGGCGCAGCTTTGAAGGGATCCACTACGAGGTGTTTGCGCTCGGTGCGACCTCCGCACGGGAAGGGGAGTCGTACTTGTCTTGGTGCGCATTTTAGGGTTTCCCACGGAAAAGTGCGCAACGTGGAAGGGTCTCACGGTGCGTGACCCGCAGAGCGGCAGGGCGAGGGGCAACCCTCCACGACACCTTGGGCGTGGATCTGGTGCGCGATGCGCGGCGCTACCCGAGCAGCCGCAGCGCCGCTTGATTCACCGAGTTGGCTTGCCCCAACACCGCCACTCCGGACTGTTGCAAGATCTGGTACTTGGCCAATTGCGCCGTCTCATACGCAAAGTCGGCATCCAGAATTCGCGATTTCGCTGCTGCGATGTTCTCGGTGTACGTCGTGATGTTGCGAAGGGTCGATTCGAGGCGGTTTTGGATCGAGCCGAGTTGGGAACGATCGGAGTTGACCGAGGCCAGGAAAACGTCCAGGGTGGCGAGGGTGGCCTGTGCGCCGCTGACCGTACCGAATTCAAATTGCATATTTGCGGCGGAGGCGTTCGCGATGATCGTGTCTTTTGACCAGTCGGTGAGCTCGATCGAAATCCGGTCGTTGGCGGAGCTCGAGGCGCCGATCTGAACGGCAACCGCGGATACCGCCCCTGCGAGCAGGCTCACGCCGTTGAATTCCGTCACCTGAGCGATGCGGAAAATCTCGTCGGTGAGTTGGTCAGATTCGTCTTTGATGTAGTTTCGCTCGGTTGAGCCTAGCGTTTCGGAGGAGGACTGGACGGCGAGCTCCTTCATGCGCTTGAGGATGTTCGCGATCTCGTTGTAGGCGCCTTCGGCGACTTGCACCAAGGAGATGGCATCGTTGGCATTTCGGCCTGCTTGGCGCATGCCGCGGTATTCGGCGTCGAAGGATTCGGCCATGCCGAGACCTGCCGCATCGTCCGCCGCTCGGTTGATCCGCAACCCGGACGAAAGGCGCTCGAAGACCTTCCCCAGTGCCTGGTTGGTGTTTCCAAGGCGATTGAGCGAGTTCGTCGCTTGCAGGTTCGTGTTGACGACCAGTGACATAGAACCCCCCCACAACTCCTCGGACCTTCTTGCGGGGAGTTTAGTAAAAATACTGTACGTAGTGCGAATGTGTTGGTGTGCGACCATCCCCGGCGCGGTCTCCTTCGCACGAGGTCACCACTCCGAGGGATTGGCTCGGACTCGCGTACCTTTGGCACGGGGATTTACCGATTCAACGCGGGTACGCAGCGAGTGGACGAGCATGGTCGTCGGGTAGAGGCCTGTTCGACGGTTGTGCGGGTCACAGATCCACAAAGATGGCGCCGCTACGGGTGTTTGCGCCGTCGGTGGCGGTCACCATCCCAATGCGCACCTTGAGTTGGTAGCGGCTGTGTTCGTTGAAGCGATCGAGAGCGGCGACCACCTCCAACGCCCGATTTGCGGCGCCGATGGTGCGATCGGCCACCGGGTCCGGCAACGACGACGCCCCCAGGTACGCATCGCCCACAATCCGGGTTGGATCCAGATCACCGTCGGATCGGGTGGACAGCTGCTGCAGGACGTTCACCATGACTTCCGCTCCGACGCCCTCGGAAAACTTCGTAAACTCGACCAAGTCAGCAAACAGAACCGTCACCTCGGCAAAACTCTCGGCGATCAGTCCTGAAACGCCGTCGGCGGTGATTTCAAGGCGTCCTTTCAGGCGTTCGGCGAGCGGGGCGGGCAACAACCGGACCAACAGCCGCTCGGAGGTCAATTGTTCGGCCGCCACCCTTTCGTACAGCTGCCTGGTTTTCTGGTGCAGCAACCGCACTTCCAACATGTTGTGCACCCGGATCAACACCTCGGCGATATCGAAGGGCTTGCTCACAAAGTCCTTCGCACCGGCTTTTAAGGCGCGTAGTTTGTGGTCGGGTTGGGCGGTGATCACCAGCACCGGCAGGTAGCTGCCCGCCTCGATCTCTTTCAGGTTTTCCATGACTTGAAAGCCGTCCATGCTCGGCATTTGTACATCGAGCAGGATCAGATCGTACCGGTGCCGGAGGTGCAGCTCGCACACCTCCGACGGATCCATGGTCGAGCTGATGGAAGTGTAGCCCGCACCGGTCAGCATCCGCTCCAGAAGCAAGACGTTAGCTCGCTGATCATCGACGATCAGTACTTTGCCACGCAGAATGTCCGCCGCCGTAATCATTCGTTCATTCATCCGTTGGTTTCGTTGGGTTGGTTCAGTAGTGCAAATTCCAACGCCAGATCGATGCTGGCCATGAATTCCTGAACGTTGATGGGCTTGGTCAGATAACCGAAAAATCCAGCGTCGAGCCCTTTTTTGATGTCGCCGAGCATGGCGTTGGCGCTGATCGCCAGCACCGGAATGTGGGCGGTGGCGGGATCGTCGCGGAGGATTTTTAGGGCATGGATGCCGCTGATCCCAGGCA
>SYKL01000406.1 GCA_005797785.1 Pseudomonadota bacterium
AATTGGAATCCTCCGTGGTCTGCGCGATCGATCAACAGCGCTGTAGCTCCTCGAAATTCGGTAAGCTCCAATGCGGGGAAAGCGTCCGAGTGCGGTGCGGCCGAGACCGGGTACACATCCGATAAAGACACCACCGCCGGATCGATGGTGACCGGGAAAGTGGCTCCAGTGAGATCCACCTTCAATTGCACCGCAGCGCCGCTCACCGAGAGATCGATGTCCAGGGCTTTTCCAGCGGCGTCCCAGGCGAGCAACCAACCGTAGTACCAGCGTTCGCCGTCGGCTCCGGTCACCCAAGCGCCGTTGCCGGAGGGATCCGCGGTCACCGTGGCGTCTGGAAAGTTCACCTCGGTGGACCATTGGGTGGAGGCGGATTCCTGTAAGGTCCATCCGTGCTCGATGCCGTAGGCGGTGGGGGTCCACCATTCGTCGCCGAGGGCGTCCGACTCGGGGGCGAGGGCCATCGCCAAGGGGTGTTTGCCGCGGGTTAGGATAGCGCCGTTCGCCGCGTCAAATTGGGTGACGACCGTGCGGGCGTGGGCGGCCAGCGACTGTCCGTTCAATTGTTTTCGCGGAATGGGGTTGAGTTCCCGTGCGGTGGGTTCGGGCGATGGGCTAACGCAGCTGCTTAGCGCCAAATAGATGACGAGGTTTCGCATGGGATCTCCAGGGATGGCCTAGAGGTACATGCGGTCAGTTCGCCCTGGCGCCGATTACCGCCGGTGACGAGATGGTTGCCGTCATCGGTCGTAATCGTCCGACGCCGCTCGGTTGGGTATTCACCTTCCATGGGAGGTTCTTATGCTCATCGCTTCTCTGGGGTGGTTGTCCGCGATCGCCGTCGCCGGTCCGCCCAAGAATGTGTCGGTCTGCCATTGGGACACGAAGTCGGGCGCCTATGAGGAGCTGTCCCTCAAAGCAAAGGACGCCCAGAAACACTTGGACAAACACGGCGATCTACCGGCGGGGCAGTACTACGCGGATGACGACGGCGATGGATTTGGCGATGCGTCGGGTGAGCCCGTGGCGTGCCCGGCGCCGGGGTATGTCGACAACGCCGACGATTGCGACGACACGGACGCGGTGTTTGCGGAAGTGTGTTCCTGTCTATGCTTCGACGCCGAAGACTTGCGAGAGGCGTGGGCGTACTGGCGCCAGTCGGAGGGAGCAGAGGGACACGCCGCGGTGTGGTATTCCGATTACTATGCCACGCCCGAACCGGACGATTCCTTCAACCTGATCTTGACGAGCTATGAGATCTGGGCGGACGGTGATGTCGCGGCGTACGACGGGTCAATGTTCTTTGCCGGGCGCCATCCGAACACTACCTCGTACGAGTGTGGCCCCAACTTGGTGACGAACACCGGCCGCCAGTGGGGGATTTCGCCCGAGCAGGCGCATGAATGCATGGACTTGATCGAGGACTCTTTGGCGCTGGAATCTTTGCCCTAAGGGAGATGCTCCTTCTGGTGGTGCCGCGCTTTACGAACGGTGCTTGGACTTCCTGTGTGCCATTTCGGCGGCCCGGAAGGGGCGGCAGGTCATTCCTCGACCAAGGCATCGCACCAGATCGGCACCGGCTGCGGCGAGAGGACGCCTTCGCCGAGATCGCTGGTGAGGGCGTCCACCGTGAACGAACCGTGTGCGCCGTTCGTCCCCACCGCTTCAATTTCAACCGAAGCGCCGCTGTCCTGATCACCGGTGTAGTACCTTCCGCCAGTGAAATTCTCGAACAGCTGCACGTCCACATCGGTCGAATACGTTCCGGCCCCAGTGAACGCTTCGCGAACGAACACCCGGAGACTCCACGAACCGGTCGAATGGTAGGTGAGCTGGAGCTGTTGGTTCGGCGGATGGTTGCAGGTGAGCCCGTCGAAGGTGAGCGATTCGGCGCCGTCGAGCTGAAGTTCGAGCGGAAAGGGGGAGTCTGGAAGGTCGATCTCCCCTTCGGTCGCGGCGGAATCCGAATCGCCGGGCTCGGAAGTGTCCGCCGGATCGCCGCCACTGCACGCCAACAACCACCACCAAAACATGGATCACCTTAGCGCCAAACGAGCCCGCAACCCTGCTAACCGGTTTGCGGTGGTGCGCCTAAGGTGGTTTCCGATCCTTGGGGCGCGGTGCCGTGGTCGCATCCCGGCTTGCCCTCTACCACAACGGTCCGTAGATCTACGCGAGCGGCGGAACCCGATCAAACCACGGTTTCACCTGCTCCAACTGCCCGGCGACCTGAAACAACAGGCCCTCGCTGCTCGGTGGGCCGATGAACTGAACCCCCATCGGCAGGCCGTCTTCCGTCCAGTGCAAAGGAACGGACATCGCAGGAAGACCGGTCACATTCGCGAGCGGGGTGTGCGGCATCCAAAACAGATCGGCGATGAGTTCGCGCTCGGCAAACCGGAACGCGAGCCCGGACAACCCCAATTCCGCGGTGATGTTCAAGGCGATGCGTTTGGCGAGCGGCCAATTCAGTTGTCCGATCCGAATCGGCGGGTGCGCGAGGGTGGGGGTGAGGAACAGATCGTAGGTGCGGTGGAATTCCGCGAGGCTGTTCCCGTACACGCTCATTCGCCGGTACGAATCCACGTACTTGGTGCCCGGAACCGAGCGCCCGAGCGCCGCAGTGATCACCATGTCGTTCTCAAATCCGCTGCGGCCGCACCCCGTCAACCGGCGAACTTCGTCGACCGAAGCGGCGCATTGGGACACCCACATCGTTGCGTAGTCGATCGCCATGCGCAGGCCGTCAAACTGCGGTTCCGCTTCTTCGACGGTGTGACCGAGCGATTCCAGGAGTTGAGCGGCTTCGCGAACCGCGCGGATCGCCTCGGGGTGCACTTCCGTTCCAATCGGGGATTTGACCGTGAAGCCGATCCGCAGCTTTGCGGGGGTGCGAGCGACCTCCTCCAGGTAGGGTCGATCCGGCGGCGCCAGATGGCAGGTGGAACCTTGCTCCGGGCCGTGGGTGGCGTCCAGCATCGCGGCGCTGTCGCGGACCGAGCGCGAGATCACGTGGGTCATGGCGCCGCCATGCATGTATTCGCTGTAGGTGGGGCCCCAGGGGGTTCTGCCGCGTCCGGGTTTCAGACCGAACAATCCGGTGGTGGCGGCGGGTATACGAATGGAGCCGCCGCCATCGTTCGCGCCGGCCATCGGAACGATCCCGGCTGCCACCGCGGCCGCCGATCCGCCCGAGGATCCGCCCGGCGTACGCTCCAAATTCCACGGATTGCGAGTGATACCCCACGCGTCGGTTTCGGTGACCGCTTTCGAGCCAAATTCCGCGGAGTGCGTTCGCCCGAAAATCACCGCGCCGGAATTCAACCACCGGTTCACGATTTCGGAGTTCCGGTTTGGCGTGTAGTTCGCGTTCTTTAAGGCTTTGCAGCCGTGGGTGGCGGGGACGCCGGCGTAATCCTGGAACAGATCTTTGATCAGAAACGGTACCCCCGCAAACGGCCCCGTCAACGGTTGTTTCGCCCGCTCTCGGGCGATCTCAGTCATGGGAGTGACGATGGCGTTCAGCGAGGGGTTCACCGTTTCGGCACGCGCCAACGCGGTTTCGAGCAGCTCCGCCGCTGACACCTCCTTTGAGGCGACCAATGCGGCGAGTCCGAGCGCGTCGTGGCGGCGGTATTCTTCGAATCGCATGGCGACCTCCTGGATGAAGCATCCAGCGAACTCAGAGGTCGCGATCTTACATCTGGCGGCGACGACATTACATCGCGCAGATCGTCAAGTACTTTACCAGTTGGTCGCGGGGGAGGGGCCGCCTACCCCGGATCCCTCATGAGCCCTCGTTTCCTATGGAATTTTGGGCGACGCGAACACCTACTGCGCCACAAACGCTCGGCGACGCGGTCGGCGGTTTGAAACCCGCCCGAAGCAACGGACGAACGATCGCTTTCGCGCACTCGT
>SYKL01000407.1 GCA_005797785.1 Pseudomonadota bacterium
GCCGCAGCCGAACACCACCCAAAGTTTGCCTCGAGTACACTCCCGAAGAGCTGTTAGTACCTCGACAAGCGACTCCTCGGTGTGTGCGTAGTCGACCACCACCAGCAGTTCCCGGGAGTTGTCGATGAGCTCAAACCTACCTGGAACGCCGTGCAAAGCGCTCAATCCGGCGCCAACCGCATCGATAGTCAACCCGCTTGACAATCCAGCGCAGGCTGCCGCAGCCACATTCAGCGCATTAAACCGGCCAATCAGCGGTGTACGTACCTGCGTCGTTCCAAAAGGCGTCGCCAGATCCACCATCATTCGGCCAGCGTCGACCTTCCAACCGGCCACCTGAACGTCACAATCTGCTTCAAAGCCAAACAACCACCGATCTGCTGGCGCCCCCATCGCTCGCCACGCTGGATCCCCCTTCCACAAAGCGGCGCGCGGCATTCCGCCCTCAGGACGCAAACAACGCTCAAAAAGCGCCGCCTTAGCCGCGGTGTAAGCCTCCATGGTTCCATGAAAGTCCAAATGATCCCGACCCAAATTGGTAAACAGTGCAAAGTGAAAGGGAATTTCATCGACGCGGCGCTGCACCAACCCGATGCTGCTGACCTCCATCACCACGTCCGTCGCTCCGGAGGCCTTCATTCGCGCGAACAACGCCTGCAATTCCGGCGCTTCCGGCGTCGTTAGCTCGCTCGGCAGCGCGTCCCCACGCAAAAAGGAGCCGGTAGTACCGATTCGACCGCTGGCTCGACCGTTGTACAGCCAGCAAGCGTCAATCAACGCCGCGGTGGTCGTCTTCCCTTTGGTGCCGGTCACCCCCACCACCCGCATGGAACGCGCTGGATCCCCGTGCAAAGCCGCCGCCACCGCCGCCAGCGCCGCGCGCGCATTGGGCACGCGAACCACCGTCGTTTCCGCCGAAACCTCTACTTCGCGCTCCACAATGGCCAGCCCCGGAGCGATGCCCGCAAGCTTGTCGTGTCCATCCACGCTCGCGCCGCGAATCGCCACAAACACCGTTTGTGCGTCCACATCGCGACTGTCCCGAGAAACGCGAACCACTTCGCGTTGGACATCGCCACGAATATCCAATCCTCGCAACCGAGGAAGGAGCTCGACGATCTTCATTGAGGGGAATCGGGGGAGAGAGGAGGAGGGGTGAGGAGGGGCAAACCGATCTTAGCGCTATCTGAGCTGCGCATCAAGGGTGGCCCCTCCGCAACCGACCGAAGACGAGTCCCTACGCAAGGGGCGCCGGATCGCGAGTTTTCCGCGGGGGGCGAAAAACGAGGCGCGAGGGGGGGACCGACGATGGCCTTGGCCAGGGGTGTTGGAGACTCGACAAACGGCCGGCCACGGAGGGCCGGGGAACGACAACTACTGAAACACGACGGAAACGGATTGACCGGGAGCCAGATGTTCGCCGGGATCTGGCTTTTGAGCGATGGCGACGCCCGATCCCTCGAACTCCACGCGCAGACCGGAACCTTCCAAGCCGACCAGCACATCCCGGACCGAACGCCCTGAAAAATCAGGGACAGACCATGCATCTCCGGCCCAAGTCAGCCGCACCGGTTCACGGGGGGTCGAGCGAGGAAGCTCCGCCACCGGAACCTTCTTTTCTTCGGCAAGCAGCACCGGATCCGGCGAAATACCCAGAATCTGCATCGAACGTTTGGCGATGTGTGCAAACGCCGGCGCCGCGGCGATGCCACCGTATTTGCTGCCTTGGGTGGGCTCATCGACAATTACGACGATCGCGAGCACCGGGTCCTCAGCCGGAATCAAGCCGACAAAGGAGCTGATGCGTGCCTCTGAATACACCCCGTTCTTCACTTTTTGGGCGGTGCCCGTCTTTCCAGCCACCCGAAAACCCGGAACTCGGCCGCGTGTTCCTGTGCCCCCCGTCTCGGTAACGGTCTGCATCATCGCAACCGTCTTTTGGGCCGTTTCCACGGAAACCGCGCGCATGACCTCCTGAGGCTCATGACGTACTTCTGCGACCCCATCCACCGCTTCCACCCGGCTCACCAGCCGAGGTCGCATTCGAATGCCGTCGTTGCCCAAGGCGGCAATGGCCATCGCCATCTGCAACGGCGAAGCGGTCGCCCCCTGCCCGAACGAGGTGTTCGCCAATTCAATCGGCCGGATCTTATCGGGATTTCGAATCATGCCCCGGCGTTCGCCGTACAGGGGCACGCCGGTGCGCTCCCCAAACCCAAACTTGTGCAAATAGTCGATGAACGTATGCGCGCCGAGTTGGAATGCCAGCTTGGTAACGCCAATGTTGCTCGAGTATTTCATGATCTCAGTGACCGTCAACAGTCCTTTCGGATGGTCGTCACCCACGTCGCCGCCGTTGAAATAGTACTGCCCGCCCTCGCAGTCGATGATGGAATCCGGAGTTACAATCCCCTCTTCTACTGCGGCTGCGATCGTAAACGGCTTAAAAATCGACCCCGGCTCGATGGCGTCCATCACAATGTGATTTTTGCGAGAAGCCACGTCCTCTTCCGATCGGGCGTTTGGATTGAATTCTGGGGCATTCGCCATCGCCAGAATGTCCCCGGTGCGCACGTCGACGACCACCGCCGAAACACTGAGTGGCGCGCTCTCCAGCATCACCGTTGCCAATGCCTCATCGGCGGCATGCTGAATCTGCCGATCAAGCGTAGTATGGACGTTCAAACCATGATTTGTGGTGTTGCCCCACGTAGCAGGGCGGTCGACGTCCAATCCCAATTGGTCTCGGCGACGTTGAACCACGATGGATCCGCCGCGAAGCTGCTCATCCAGGTATTGCTCGAGGCCCGCGCGACCATGCCCTCCGGCGTCCACAAACCCGATCACTTGGGAACCAAGCGTTTCCTCGGGGTAATACCGACGCGGATCTGAGTGCGTCCATACCGCATGGTGCCCCAGACGTTGCACCTCGGCGGCGATGGCGGGGTGCACTCGCGCCGCCACCTTTACGTATCGCCCCTTGCGAAGCATCTTCTCGCGGACTTCCTCCACCGGAAGATCGAGAATTCTGGCCAGACTGGCGGCCAAGGAATCGACCTCATCGGCTTTGATCATCTCCGGATCCACCGCCACAGTGGGGGTATCCACAGAAGTTGCCAGCCTCCGACCTTCACGATCGAGAATTTCACCCCGAGCAGCACGCAGCACCACCTGATCGTACCGCTGCACCATCCCGACGTCGATCACCTGTTGTGCCGGTCGAACGCAAAGTAAAACGCCCCGACAGCCGATCGCCACCAGGGCGAGGCCCACCATCGCGCCCACCAATTTGGAGCGACCGCGCGCGCGATCCCGAACCAGCGCTCGGGACTCGACTTGAATTTCGACCGGTGGCAGCTCCAAATTTCGGCTCACTGGTGCTCCCCGAGGCGGACCACCCGAATGTCCGCGCCCATGCCCATCGCGTCCGCCACCGAATCCACGGCGACGGCACGTCGTCGAGCGTCGATCTCGAGCCTTAAACGCTCATTTAGCACCTGCGCTTCGCGCTGTGTGCGAGCATTGCGATCGAGATCCCGGCGCAACTGGTGCACATCCAACCGAACGGACACCGCTACTGCAGAAACCAGGAACAACGCCACTACCCACACCGCATGACGCCAGAGGGGCCACAGCCGAGCGAGGTCCAGGCGACGCGGCAGCGGAATCCGATCCGCGAACGCCGCTCGGGCGATAGTGGTGGACGCAACGACGACATTCAGACGCGAGGATTCCATCATGGCAACCTCACTGCAGTACGCAATCGCGCAGAGCGCGCGCGTGGATTGGGGTCTTGGGGGGAAGGGAGGAGGGAGGAGGGAGAGGACAGGAGGGGAGCACGGACTGGGTATCCGTACGGATCACGCTCTACTCCACGACCCGCCTCCCGCGCCAGAAATTGTTTGACAATTCGATCTTCTAAGGAATGGAACGTTATTATGGCGACACGGCCGCCGGGATACAGTCGGTTCACTGCGATCGGAAGCAGGCGCTCCAGCTCGCCCAATTCGTCGTTTACAGCAATTCGCAAACCTTGAAACGAGCGTGTGGCCGGATGAATCCGATGTTGCTCACGTTTCCCGACGACCGCTGCAATCGCATTCGCCAGGGCGGTGGTCTCGGTCCAGGGCCGACCGGCGATGATCGCACGCGTTACCCGGCGCCATTCCCGCTCCTCCCCATAGTCTCGCAGAATGCGACCGAGTTCTACTTCGTCAAGCGTGTTGACCAATTCGGCCGCCGAAAGGGCCGAACTGGGATCCATTCGCATGTCGACCGGACCGGTTTGCCGAAACGAAAATCCGCGCGCCGCATCGTCGAGTTGCGGAGAAGAAACGCCAAGATCAGCGACGATCCCGTGGACCTTTGGCAACGAAAGACGGTCAAGCACCTCACTTATCTGAGAAAACCGGGCATGAACAGCTGTGAATCGCTCTCCAAACCTGGCTAACCGCTCTGTGGCAGCTGCGATCGCTGCCGGATCCCGGTCAAGACCGATCACCCGACAGTTAGCGCTTTCCAACAGTACTTCCGCGTGTCCGCCCCCGCCCAAGGTGAGGTCGACCAGGATCTCACCATCCGAGGGATGCAAAGCCGCAACCGCCTCCTCCCGGAGAACGGTGATGTGGTGGAAGGCGGTCATCCCCCACCTCTACCGGGCATACCGCGGGAAACACTCGCTCGTTCCAACGATTGTTTGAAACGACTGTCCCACTTCTCGCGATCCCAGATTTCAATCCGGTCCAAGAATGAATTGACGACCACCTCTTTGTCTAAGCCCGCAAGCTCTCGCAAAGGAGGAGGAACCCGAATTCTTCCCTGTGCGTCCAACTCCACGTCCTGGGCGGGAGCGAGCAGAGCATGGGCAAAATCCATCACATCGTCGGCGAAGGGATCGGCCTGCAACATCGGCTTCTCAACCTTTTCTTCGAACGTGGACGGTTCCCAGCCCCACACCGCGCCATTGGCGAAGGTGAGCACCAACGATTGAACGCGCGCGTCTTCCAGAGCCCGACGAAGCGGACTCGGCAATGCGAGGCGACCCTTCGCATCCAAGGTCGCATGAGCTTGGCAACGAACCCTGAACATGGTTGCGCGCGTGCGGGGAACGGGGGGAGATGACCGTCCCACGCTCACCCACTATACACCACTTCACCCCACTGCCAAGGGAGAACGATCCAATTTTCTTCGCGACGATCCACCCGAAACGGATCTTCGAACTACCAAAGTCGCAATGTGCGTAATCTGTTACGCACGTTACCTGTTCGCTGCGCAAAAGAAATGGCGCGGCGCCGCACCCGGATTCCCACTTTCTCCCACCACGCGGATCTGGACACTCCCCGCCAAACAGGTCAGGGGTAGAAATGTCGGAAAAGAAGGAAACGATCCGCGATCTGGTGGTCAACCGGCGCGCATCTCACGAGTTCACCATATTTGACAAAAACGAGGCAGGAATCTCTCTTCTAGGAAGTGAGGTGAAGAGCCTTCGTGCGGGCAAGGCCAATCTCCAAGAGGCCTACGTTCGCTTGGAAAATGGGAATGCCTTCCTCGAAGGTTGCCATATTTCCACTTACGAGCAGGCGAACCGCCACAACCACGAGCCGCTTCGCCCGCGTCAATTATTGTTGCACGCCCATGAGCTGATGAAGCTCAAAAAGGCCATTTCCGAGAAGGGAATGACGATTGTTCCGCTTCGCCTTTACCTAAGAGGATCTCGGGTAAAGGTAGAGATTGCGACGGCAAAAGGAAAGAAACTGCACGACAAACGCGAGGCATTGAAACAGCGAGACGCCAAACGTGAGATGGATCGCGACCGCTAGAGGCGTTGCGAGCCGGACACAACAGGATACCGGGTTTCACCACCGGCCGGCACCGGCCTTCAGAGCGCGACTTCATGGACACCTTCCTAAAACAAGGGTTGCTCGCGTTGGCGGGGGCCTTGGCACTCGCTGCAGCGGGCCTGTACGTCTACGGCCCAGAGGGCACCGGCTTGATGGCCGGATTGACCGCACTTTTGACGTTGAGTGCGTCTCTGATTGCGCGCTCACCTCGCCAGGGGACCATCGCTACCGCAATGGTTTGTGTGGGTTCCAACGCCTATTTGTTCAGCAGGAAGTGGGATCTGGCTTCGCGGACCGACGCCGTCTGCAACATCAATGAAGTGATCAACTGCGACAAAGTCAATTTGTCCGCTTGGTCGGAAGTTTTTGGTATTCCGATCACCCTGTTCGGCATGGCATTCTACGTTGGACTCGTCCTCGCCGCATTGATGGCTGATGATCGCTCGAAGCGTTTTCACCAAGTGAATACCCTCTTCGCGATCCTCAACGTCGTGGTCTCCGTGTTCTTGGGCTACCAAACCAAGGTCATCGGCGCGTTTTGCGTGATGTGTGTGTCGATCTATGTCGGCAATTTGCTCCTGTTGTGGGCAGGTTTCGCTGGAATGCGCGAGTCGAAGACCAGCCTGTCCGAAGAGATCGGACAGATTCCCCTTTCGAAAGAGTTTCTGACGATCAGCGCCACCTTCCTGGTGGTGTTTGCGGTGGGCGGTGCAGGCTGGTTCGCCCAGAAACAGGGTACCACCGCCGCTTCTCCGTCAGGTGAGTTTTCCGCGGAGGAATTGGCGGCCCTGTACCATCAGCCCAGCGGCACGCTCCAATTGGCGGGAGACGAACCCGTACTTGGAGACTCATCGGCCCCGTATATGGTGGTTGAATTTGCGGACTTCGGCTGCCCACACTGCGCCGCCGCCGCCAAAGAACTCAAACATATCCTGAAAGACAACCCGAAGATTCAGCTTCGATTTAGGGTTTTCCCGCTTTCCGGCGAGTGCCATCCGGGCCTCAGCCCCGGCGATCCCACGCGCTGCGCGGCCGCCGTCGCCGCGGAATGCGCCAACCGCCAAGGCAAATTCTGGCCGATGTTATCACTGCTCTTCGAAAACCAGGGCAGCTTCCAGCCGGACGATCTCCATTTCATCGCGGTGAAAAGTGGGCTCGATATCCCCTCTTGGGAAGCCTGCCTCGCCGACCCCGGAGCCGCAAGTGCGGTGCTCGCAGACGCCAAAGCAGGCGATGATGCCGGAGTTCACGGCACGCCCACCTTGTTTCTGAAGGGCACCCACGGCGACGACTGGGTTGTGGTTCGTTACCCCGATGCACTAAAAACCCTTGTAGAAGCCCACCAAAAAGGTACACAACTGCTCCCCGCTCGCCCCGAAGCGCCGGAGGAATAAGTGTCTTGGGAGGAACTTCAAATCGAAACGCCGCGCCAGGACATCGGCGCGGTAACGGCGCTTCTCTTCCACCTGGGATGTTCCGGGTTGCAGGAGGACTATCTACCAGGCGAAACCCCAGCGCCTCGGCAACCCTGGGACACGGGGCCTCTGGCGCCCGAGCCCGCGCGCGCATTGCTCAAAGCTTGGTTTGAAAATCCCGATCGTGAGGCGATTTCCGCACAACTGCTCGCCATTCACGGCACCCTGCCGCCCCCACGCTGGGAGCCCCTCCCGGATACCGATTGGGAAAACGATTGGAAGCGGCATTTTCCGATTCTGGAAATCAGTCCGCGCATCGTGATCGCCCCGCCTTGGGACCCACGCCCGGGCGCAATTCTCATCGAGCCAGGCCAAGGATTTGGATCCGGGCAGCATCCCACAACCCGCGCAGCTGTGATCGCCGTTGATGAGCTCGCCTCCCAGGGAACCACACTGCTCGATGTCGGCTGTGGTTCTGGAATTCTGGCTATCGCCGGTGCACTTTTAGGGCTCGATGTCGCAGGTATCGACATCGATCCGGTGGCCGTCGAAGACGCCAGAAAGAACGCCCAACGCAACGGCTTGGAACTTGCATTTTCCACGACACCGATTCCCAACGCCGCACCTGCTGACCTGGTCGTAGCCAATCTGCATGCGGAATTGCTTACAAAATACGCCGAAGATCTGATTCGACTCACCCAAAAATGGCTGGTGGTCGCAGGCGTGCTGGCCGACCGA
>SYKL01000408.1 GCA_005797785.1 Pseudomonadota bacterium
ATGGCATCCCGTCCCGCGTGGTGATCGGGTATGCCTCCAAACGCAAAGAGGGCAATGAATTTGTCGTTCGCGCGTCGGACGCCCATGCTTGGGTGGAAGTCTATGTGGAGGGAGAAGGCTGGATTCCTTTCGATGCAACGCCAGGAACTCGTCCATCGCTTGCCGGCTCGGGTCAGGGAGAGGGGCTCTCCTTCATTTGGTTTGCGGTACCATTGGTTGGAGTTGGCGTTTCGCTGTGGTTATTACGGCGCCGGCGTGCAGATCCGTGGCTGGCTGCGGTGCGGTTGCTGCGCGCGAAAGGCTGGATACTTCCGGAAGATGTCCCTCCACTTTCGCAGGCTCATTGGCTCGCCCAACAGGTGGGCGAACCTGCGACGGCGCTGATTGAGCTGGCCTGGGCCGTCTATCGGGTGGAATACCGGGGCGATGCCGGTTTTGATGCCGAGCCATATCTTTCGGCGTTGTCCAGGGTCCCATCGGTGGACGAAGTCCGTTAGAAAGGACGAAAGTTCGAGGAGGCATGATGCGCGCGGTCCTGGGTTTGCTGTTGCTGGCCTCCTGTTGGGGCGAAAATGCCCATATTCTCGAAGGTACGGTGGTGGATGTTCGAGGGACCAACCAGGTGGTGGTCGATCATGAGGAGATCAAAGGGCTGATGGAGCCGATGATCATGCCGTTCGACGTACGCGATCCCGACGTTTTAAAGGGCGTTGTGGCGGGGGATCGCATAGTCGCTCGGGTGTTGATCGACGATCAGGGCATGTACCTGGATCGCGTGCGAGTGACGGGAAAAGGTGAGATTTCCGACGAGGCCAAGGCCCAGATCCCCGAAAATCTTCGGCCGGGGCAGACCATGCCGGCCGTGCAGGTGACTGTTTCGGACGGATCCACCTTGACGATTGGGGAGGGCCAGCAGAAGCCAACCGCAGTGTCTTTTTTGTATACCCGCTGCCCGATGCCGGAGTTCTGTCCGGCGTTGGTCGCGCGTTTTCAGGCGCTCCAAGGAAGTGTCGGTGCAGATGCACAGTTGGTGGCGATCACGATCGATCCCGCGCACGACACCTTAGAAGTGTTGGCGAGCTTTGCCGAAACTTCGGGTGCGGACTCGAACGTTTGGCGGTTTGGTCGGGTGAGCGCGGAAGATTTGAAACGGCTCGCCGGAATGGCGTCGCTTTCGATTGCGCCCAGCGGCGAGACCATTGAACATGGTTCGCGAACCCTGATTTTGGATGCATCGGGCAGACTGGTGGAGCGCTACGACGACAACCGTTGGCCGTTGGAGCGCGTGGTAACACAGCTAAAAACGGGGAAACCAGAAGCCCCGATGGGATCGGACGGTACAGTCACGCCCCTAGTTTCCTCGCCATAAACCGGGAGAATTCTCGGATTGAAGCCAGATCCCAAAAACAAAGAAACGGCATCGGGCCCATTCCCGATGCCGCTTCCCGGTCGCCAGCGTCAGGGGCACGGACGAATCTGGCGACATTGGGGTATAAGCAAGGCGCGTGCCAGGACAGTTAAGCGCGTAGAACCTTAGGAGTTGGTCGTCTGCGGGCATCGGCTGAGGCGAGCCGTGACACGATTGTCGCGGCTCATTCGTTGTCTTCGGCGCCGAGAGGGCTCACATCGAGCAACTTTAGGCCTTTGGCCTCCTGCATGGCGTAGGTGAGCGACCACGGCGTTTCTGCCAGTACCACCGGAAGTCCGTCTCGATCCTCGACCAAAGCGAAGTCGGTACGTCGTTCCAGCCATGCCACAGCGCTCGGATCGCCGGCGATCCACCGAGCGACTTGGTACCGGGAGGACTCCAATTCGACCTTCACGTTATACTCAAGTTCCAATCGAACTTTTAGGACCTCAAACTGCAGCATACCGACCGCGCCGAGGTACGGGTCCGCTGGGCCGAGCCCTTCCCGGATGAACAACTGAATCGTTCCTTCCTGGGAAAGCTGCATCAACCCGCTCTGGAGCTGCTTGCGCCGGGTGGGATCTTTTAGGCGAACTCGAGCGAAGTACTCGGGAGCAAAGCGCGGAATTCCTTGGAAGCGAACCGCTGGGCCGCAGCTCAGCGTGTCACCGATGCGAAGTTCTCCGGGATCGTAGAGGCCGACAATATCGCCAGGAACGGCATCATCCACGATGGAACGCTCCGCCGCGAGAAAGCTGTGTGGCTTGGAGAGGCGCAGGGTCTTGCCGGTCCGCGAAAGGGTGACGTCCATTCCGCGTTCGAATTTCCCTGAGACAACGCGGATAAATGCGATTCGATCTCGGTGTTTGGGATTCATGTTCGCTTGAATTTTGAACACGAACGCAGAGAAATCCGGGTCCTCTGGGCGCCTTTCGCCTTGAACGGTGGGGCGCGGAGTCGGGCTGGGTGCGTAGGCCTGAATGGCCGTTAACAACGGACCGACGCCGAAATTGGTCATTGCGGAACCGAAGAAGAAGGGGGTAACCTCTCCGGCCAAGAACTCATCGATATTCCAGGGGTCACCAGCTTCATCGATGAGAGCACACTCTTCCAGAAGCTGATCGTAGGCGCTGCCTAAGCGTGCGCGTACGTCGGGATGCGTGAGGGGGAGTACGGTTTCGGGAACGATGCCGGTACCCCGCTCGATTCGATCGAACAGATGCACATTTTTCGTGATGCGGTCGTACACGCCTTGGAAGTCGGGCCCCGAACCGATCGGCCAATTGACGGCTACCGTTCGGATTTTCAGGGAGTTGGAAACCTCGTCCATCAGATCGAGCGGGTCGCGTCCCGGCCGGTCCATCTTGTTGACGAAAGTGAGAATC
>SYKL01000409.1 GCA_005797785.1 Pseudomonadota bacterium
GTGAATAATCCTGCTAAAATAGTGGCAACGGCGACATAGGAACGCATGGCAGACTCCAGAAAACGGAAGGATTAGAATTGGGACGAGAAAAAGATGGGCTTGGCGGGGTCGGAACTCTTGATGGCGTCCGCTGGACGGCTCAAACCGGCCCGCTGAATTTCTGCCTGTAGCCAGGTTACAAATACGCTTTCTTTGGCGGGTATGGTTGGATTCGTGGGGAGGTCCACGAGGCTTCGTTCGAGGTCAAACCGCTCCGGCCCCACCATCATGGAGCGAGTTTCGGGAATATCGTAAAAGTCACCGATATAGGCCTGATTGTTTCTGAGCGTGATGGCGTGGCCGGCGCTGGTGTATGCACCGTCACCAGAAAGGCGTACGCGGCTTTCGTTCGCCAGCACCCAGGGAACGCCATAGGTATCGTTGCCTTGAACGAACACAATGTCGCGGTCTCCGACATCGAGGTTGGGATACTCCGAGGTGAACAGAGCCCCATCGTCCAGCGGTCCACCGAAGAACCGGAGAGTGACAGAATTTCCGGCCTTAGTGCCTAGTAATGCCTTTTCGACGGAGTAGGTCACGAACGTGAACGGGAGCTGGGCACCAACGGCGTCGGGTTGCGACATTGCATAGGTAATCTGGGTGACGCGGCCAACGAATACGCCGTCGGCCTCCTTTGCATATGCAACGAAGTCGGCGGCGCCGGTTTCCGTATTGATAGCAGCCTTCTCGGCGAACTCAGCAGGGGCCTCGAATTCCGTGGGTTCCTCGCATGCAGACAGTAGAACAGCCAAAAAAATGACATTGCGCATAGGGTCTCCGAAGGCGCCAATCGAAGCGCTCCAGACGTTATGCGCGGGGGGCCGCCGTAGGGTGTTCACACGGGTTCACAAATCGGGTCGCGGACGTGCCTACCCGTTGTCGCGGTCTCGAATTTAGGTAAGGCTTTGCATCATTTTGCATCGCTCACGTTTGTCGTTGACAAATTTTGACGCAACAGGTATGTTGTCCTCGCGGGTGGCGACTGCCCCCGTAGGGGTGACGATGACTCCAAAAGGTTGGTGGACCATCGGGCTTTTTGGCTGTGTGGGCGGGACGCCGACGCAGCAGGTGGGGCCTGCGGATGTGGTCAGCGTCGAGGTCGGCGAGCTCCTTGGTGGCCAAGGGGGAGGGCAAGAGGTCCCCACTCTGACTCCGGCGGAGAAGCTGCTTCGGATTTCGATGGCACTGCGCGGTATCCGCCCTTCGGTGGAGGATTTGACCGCGGTGACTGCGGACCCGTCAACGCTGCCGGACTTTGTGGACACGTATTTGAACGATCCGCTGTTTGGGGCGACGGTGCGAAGCCTGCATGCGGAGGCCTTTCTCACCCGATCGACTGAGACCATGTTTCCTTCGGTGGGCCCGATCGCGGGTATATCCCTGGAAGAGATCCGGACATCGATGCAGGAATCCCCGCTCAAGCTCGTCGAGCAGGTGGTGATGCAGGAGCGGCCATATACCGAAATTGTGACCGCGAACTATACGATGGCCGATGCGAACAGCGCTGAAATCTGGGGCCTGGCGTACGACGAACAGGGCGAAGAGTGGCAAGAAAGCTACTATTTTGACAGTCGCCCGCACGTGGGGGTCCTCAGCGACTCGAACCTGTTCACCCGTTGGCTGTCCGATGGCTCGAATCACCAGCGCGGGCGTGCAAACATGATTTCTCGCGCACTGCTGTGCGAGGACTTCCTGACCCGGGACATTCCGTTGTCCGGGACGGTGGATCTCTCCGACGACGAAGCCGTGGCGGAAGCGGTCAATACCCTCCCAGAGTGTGTGGGCTGTCATCAGGCCCTGGATCCTCTGGGGGCTCATTTGTGGGGGTTTCGTAGGAAGATCAATTTTTTCACCGTGTTTGCGGCCTATCAAGCGGATTGCGCGGGAAACCTCGGGGCGTTTTGTTATCCGATCGATGGATACACCGCTTCAAGCGAAGGTTTATGGGACGCGTACGGCCTTCGCCGGCCGGCATACTTTGGATTGGCGAGCGACGATCTGGAGTCTCTCGGGCAAAATATAGCGGATGATCCTAGGTTTGCTCAGTGCGCTGCGAGGCGGTTTGCGGGTTATTTCACTCAGACCGACCCCGAGGATGTGCCGTTCGATGTGGCCGCTGAGCTGCAACTGGAGTTTGTAGCGAACGGATTTGATGCGAAGGCGCTGGCGAAGTCGGTGGTTCTGTCGGACGAATTCTTGGCGGCGACGGATGGTGAATCGGCGGTCCCGGGTTTGCAGGTCATTCGGCCGGAACAGACCACGGTAATGATCGAAGATTTGACCGGATTCAAATGGATTACCGAGCAGGACCAATCCACGTGCGGGACTGGCGAGTTCCCCTGCTGGGGCGATTTCGATCTGGCGCAGGAAGATCGGTACGGTTTCCGGGCGATGGCCGGTGGGATCGATTCCTTTCGGGTGACCCGCCCCGTGCACACGATGATGCCGATTCGTGCGCTGTTTCAGTCGGCGATTGCTCAGGAAGCAGCCGGGTTTGTGGTTCAGAACGACTTTCAAATCAGCGACCCCGCCGATCGAAAGCTGTTGAAGGTGATGCTGACTTCGTCGGACCTCGACGACGCGCGGGTGAATCAGCAGATCACCGCTTTGCACCAACGGATCTACGGAGAGGTGTCTCCGGTCGAGGCCGAAGTGGACGAGACCCGCGCGCTGTTTGACGCCGCATTGGCTGCAAACTCTGGAAATGTTGCGACGGCCTGGAAAGTCACGCTGTCGGCGATGCTGCAAGATGTCAAGGTACTTTACTACTAGGGGCTCCCATGGTGAACCGTCGTCGTTTCCTACAGGGTGCGGGTGGCCTGTTCTCTATGGCCGCTCTTGGTCGCTCGGGGCGTGCTTTCGCGGGTGGAACCGAGAAGCACCTGATCGTGATCCACGCCCGCGGTGGCTGGGATGTCACCTACGGGCTTGATCCGAAACTGGGTTCGGCCAATGTCGAGGGGCCGGAGCTCGACGAAAATTCGAACAATCCGGAAGATGTTGAGGCGGTGCAGACTTTTGGTGGAATTCCGATTGTCGTCAATGATGAAAAAAGGCCTGCAGTTTCATCGTTTTTTACCAATTGGTCCGACCAGTGCGTGTTGGTGAACGGAATCTGGGTGGGGTCCGTTGCTCACGACGCTTGCACGGTGCGAATGATGACGGGCACCCGCGTGGAAACCAACCCGGACATGGGCGTCATGGCGGGCGTCGCCCTCGGTTCCGATCGGCCGATCCCCCTGATGGACTTGGGCGGCGGGGGGTTTGCGGGCCCGTATGCTGCGTTTACGGGCCGTGTGGGGGCCAAGCAGCAACTGCGGTTGTTGTTGCGCCGACAAACCGTTGTTCAAGGACCCGGATTGGCGGCCTACAACTATCCACTGTTTGTGCCGGGCACGACGGATGAATCCAATATTCAAGGCTACCTAGCGGCGCGTGCCGCACGTTTTCAAACCGCTCGGGGCGCGGGCGAGCGAAGTGAACGGCAGATGGCGGACTATTTCGAGTCCCTCGATCGACAACAGCAGCTTCTAGCGGAGGGCGACGATTTTGCCTCGACGTTGAGCTTTGGTACGAGCGCCTCTTTGTCAGGCATGTCCGACACCGCAGTGGACTTGATTTCGAGCGGATTGTCCCATTCGATTCTTTTGGAAGGCGGGTCGGGTTGGGACACCCACGATGACAACTCCGACCAGCATGCGCAGTATGAATCCCTATTTAGCGGGTTGGATGCGTTGATGGATGCACTGACGACCGCCGGCCTGCTGGACTCGACGGTGGTGGTCGTGATGTCGGAAATGACACGAACGCCCAAGCGAAACAGCGACGGAGGCAAGGATCACTGGCCGGTGACCAGCGCGATGGTGCTTGGTGGCGGCGTGACCGGCGGCCGGGTGTTGGGAGGCACCAGCGATACGTTGGATTCCTTGCCGGTGGATTTGGCAACAGGTGAGTTGGACGATGCCGGGCGAACCATCGGCTACGACCACTTTGCCGCCGGGGTGTTGGAGTTTGTGGGTGTAGATCCTACGGAATGGTTGCCGGATGCGGAGGTGCTCCGTGGTTTCTAGTGCGCGCGGAAACCTGTGGCGGTTTGGGTTTGCCGTCCTCCTTGGGGTCGGATGTACCGGGACTTCCGTGCCTCCGGATACGGACGGCGTCGATACGGAAGAGACCGCTGAAACGTCAGAGGACTCGGACACCTCGACGGTGGATACCGAGGATTCATCGGACGATACCGACGATACCGATGCGGTCGTCGACACGGACATTGAATGTAGCGATCTGGTCACCTATGAAACCGTGGGTGAACCGTTTCTTTTGACGTGGTGTACCCCCTGCCACAGCTCCACCTTGTCCGAGGAGGAGCGGCAGGAAGCCCCATTGGAACTGAATTTCGACACCTACGCCGGCACGTTTGCCGAATTGGAAGAGATCTTCGAAGAGGCGGTGGAAGGCGAGGACATGCCGCCGGCGGGCGGGCCGACTCCCGAAGAACGCCAATTGTTTGGCGAATGGATCGTGTGCGGGGCGCCCGAATGACTGGACCGCGGGAGAGTCGCCGACCCCGTCTGGCGGCCGTTCGGGCCATGAAATAGTAAAAAGGGTTTACTAAAAATGGCTGCGCGCGCGCTGGGCGTGCCGCGCGCGCCGCGGCACGAATCCGATGACGACACCGAATGCGTCGCTGCATCGTAGATAAAGGCTGAATGGGTATCCAAAGACTGGTCGGGTTGGCCCTCCCTTCGTACGCTAGCGCTCATGGACTCATCAATCGTCATCATTCTCATCTCCTCTCTGCTCAGCCTTGGATGCTGCGGCGGCGGGGTATTCCTGTTGTTCCTGATCATCGGCATCGTCATGCTGCGGCGTCGCGGCAAGAAGGTGACGCCGAAGGCCGCCGTGAAAGCCGGCGTAGAGCGCGTCAGTCAAGCGTTCATGCGCGGGCCGGATGGGAAGATTCAGGGAATGGACGACGAGGACGACGACTAGCCGACCGCTCGCTGTGGGCCTCGATGCCGGCGTCGCTCGCTGCGGTCCGCAGTCGCGGGCTTGAGCCCAGCTCCTTTGCGGTCCTCACGTCGCTTCTTGGCCTAGAGGCCCACAGCGAGCGGCGGAAGCCGTCTGGCATCGGCACGCGCTCATGCCCGTTTTCCGTCGACCCCTTCGTCGCGCATTCCGGTCCGCAGTCGCGGGCTTGAGCCCAGCTCCTTTGCGGTCGTCACGTCGCGTCTTGGCCTAGAGGCCCACAGCGAGCGGCGGAAA
>SYKL01000410.1 GCA_005797785.1 Pseudomonadota bacterium
ATCCACCAAACGCCCCCCCACCCCAAGCATGCAAGGCCAACAAAAGTAGCGATCACCCTTGGAATCGAACCCGTCCCGCCCACCAAACCACCCAGGCCCCCCAGGAAGCACGCGGCCAACAACGCGATCACATCCAGAGCGCCGGTCATCGGACCAAACCCGGGCACGAGGTGGCCATGCACCGCCCCCAAACAGGCGCACGCCGCCAACAATCCGACGGTCATCGCCATCAAACCTCGCCCGGTGGCGATCCCCTGGGCCGGAATCCATCCGCCCAAGAACGCCAACCCGACGCCGATCAGCGGCGCCAAGACAGGGTGAAGCCCCGCTCCAAGGCCAAGATCCGATACGACCACGCCCAGGGTCCACCCAGTGACAACGACCGACAAATAGGCCGACCAACGCGCTCCCTGCCAGCCGGAGACGCCCGTGGCACCACCGACCACAACGCCCCAAAGCGCCGAGTGTTTCATGACCGACAGCAACGCCTCCCCCGTGGGGAGATCATCCGTCAACAAGGCCACAATCACGAACTCCAGGCCGGCCAATGTCCAACCCACCCCGCCGCCGAGCAGCAGGCCCATGACCACGCCGGAAAAGCGCGTATCGGACATCTCGTCGCGTTCTACTTCAGACGCCATGCGTTGCTCTTCCAAGCCCGGAATGAAAGGCACTCATCAGACTCGCGATTGCGCCTGGCTCGCCCCACTCCCACGCCCTGCGGATCGCGATCGCAGAAAACATAGCGCGTACCATCGCGACCTGTGCTCCGCGGTGTTTGCCGACAAAATACCCCGTATTCTCGAAACGCCAACGTTCCGCCTCCCGGCGACTTTTTCGCACGCCACCCGCCTCCGCCGAAAGGTGAATCAGTGCGGCATCAGGGGCAAAGCACAACACAAAACCGAGTTTTCGAAGCCGCTCTGATATGTCCGCATCCTCAAGGATTGCCGTCCCGAGAAATCCCTCATCAAAAGCCCCGACTGCCGCCAGAGCCTCTCTGCGAAAGGACATGTTCGCGCCCTTAAGCGATCCTATCGCCCCCGGCGGCCCCGCTTCCAGGTGAGTGCGAATCCTGCCCCAGGCATCCACGACGTTCGTCCCGGGGGATGCGTTGTTTCTTACGGAGCGTTCCACGATTCGACCCACCACGCCACCGACGGCCGGACCGTCCAACGCGC
Source organism: Pseudomonadota bacterium (assembly GCA_005797785.1). GTDB lineage: Bacteria > Myxococcota_A > UBA796 > UBA796 > SYKL01. The sequence goes on from SYKL01000410.1 coordinate 1,182, forward strand.
GCAGGTGGGCCGACACCACTCCCGGAAGCAGGCGAACGTCATCGTCGAAGAAAATAACCTTTTCTGCCGACGTTTCCGCGATCGCGCGATTGCGCGCCCGAGGCAAACCCGGCACCGGATCCGTCACATACCGGATTCGAGTGTCGTCTAACCGCGCTATCCACGCTGAATTTTCCTCGGCGGCCACGAGACTCTGGTCGACCACCACCACTTCACCATCGGGCGGCAACTGCTGCAATAGATCCGTGACCGTATCCTTCAGCGGATCCGGACGTTCAAATGTACACAGTGCGATCGACACCGACGGCATGCGTACCGTTAACCGGTTGCGGCTCACCCGTATCGGTTAGACGGGCTGCGGAGGGTAGATGCCGGAAATTCGCGTCGAGTGGCTGTTTCCCGACGGACAGGGCGGGGCCCCACTGAAGAAGCAAGGAATTGTCCGGCTTCCCGGCACACTCCCCGGTGACCTCGTGGAGTACCGCGAGGTGTCGCGGCGGGGTTCTACGGCGATCGCCGAAGTGTTGGCGATCATCGAACCTTCTCCCCACCGAACTCCGCCCACCTGCCGGTTCGATGCCCATTGCGGAGGTTGCGACCTCTCGGAGTTCCAAACCACCGCACGAAGGGATGCTTTGGCGCGTATTGCACAGCAAGCTTTCCACCTCGATCACCCTCCAGCCTTTGAAGCCGACCGAGGCCTTGGAAGAGCCCGGATCAAACTCTCGCTCGACCAAGGGAACCTCGGCTATCGGGCCGAACGCTCCCATGATCTGGTGGCCGTCGACGACTGCGAAGTCGCCCGACCGGAGGTACGATCCGCCTTGGAACGGCTGTTACACTGGGCAACCCCAGCACGCCTCAAAGGCTGCACCGCCGTGGAAATCCGGTCCAACGGCGAGCGAGCGATCTTTGCCGTCTCCACCAACGAAAAACCCCATGTCGACGGGAGCGAGCTCACCGACGTGGCGATCAACGGGCGGCCCATTCACGGGGATCCCACGCTCCAACTGTCGGTTGCCGATCTCACCCTTCGCTGCAGCCCCTCGTCCTTTTACCAGGTCAACTTGGAGATGAACGCGGTTTTGCTGGACGCCGTGCGCCGTTGGGTACGGAAACTGCAGCCAGAACGCCTATTGGAGCTGTATTGCGGGATTGGTAACCTTACTTTACCATTGGCGCGGGACGGCTGGAAGATCAGCGCCGTCGAACGAGAAGGAGAATCCGTCGCCGATCTTCGCTGGTCGGCTGCTCAGGCCAAGCTCCAAGTGGATGTCGTCGCCAAACCCGCCGAAAAATTCGACCCTTCTTTGGTAGCTTTTGACGTAGCCTTGCTCGACCCTCCTCGCGCCGGCGCGCCAGGGATCATCGAAAAACTGCTTCTCAACCGACCGAAGGCGATCGTGTACGTCTCTTGCGATGCGCCCAGCGCCGCCCGCGATCTTCAAGCGGCCTGGAAGGCAGGCTACCAGCTCGAACATGTGGAGTGCTTCGACATGTTCCCGAAGACGCGCCATTTTGAGACCCTGATTATCGCCACCCGAAAACGCTGATCGGCGGCTGAAACAACAGCCTTGACGCGTCAAGGCTCGCCGCGCTCAGTTGGACTCCACCTTTTCCAGCTTTTCGACCCGCTGCCGAAGCTTGGAGTTTTCCTCGGTCAGAGCATCCAAGCGCTTCTGCAGCTGATTCACCGCATCATCCGTCGTTTTTCCACTACGGATACGCACCATGGCCTCGTAAGCGTCGCGTCGGGTACGGCCGTCGGGCGCACTCTGATGAACCTGTTGAAGCCCATCGATGGCCCGTGCGTCCTTTAGTTTCGCCAGCGCAGCGATCGCACCGAGCTGCGGCCGAAACCCGGGCTCGACCAACATCTCGATCAGGCGTTCCCCGGCTTTGCGGCGAGTTTTTTCAACTCGGGTGCCAAGTCGACCGAGCCCTCGTGCGGCCGCCGCACGGACCCGCGCTCTGTGGTTGGGCCGGGTGTGGGAAACCAGTGTATCCAAGGCGCTTTCTTGCTCCAACTCCGCGAGACCTTCGAGCCCGCGTTGCCGAACCAAATCCGCCCAGCCTTCGCGCTGCATCCGCGCGGTTATCACCGATTCCGCACGTGAATCCCGCGTTTTTCCAAGACTCAACAGCAGTGCGCCGTAGTGATGCCAGGTCTCCAGCGGCGCGTCCAAAGCGGCGATCAAAGCCGTGGCCACGTCCGGATCGCGGAAAGAACCTAGCGCTTCGGCGATCCCACGTTTGGCGCGCGGATCGGTCTCTGTCGCATGGGCCGCAATCAACACCTGCTGAGCGTCCTTTCCACCGCGTTTTCCAAGCAGGCCGGCGATCGCACCTCGGACACCGTGGAAAGGGTGCGCCGCTAAAGCCGCCGTCAACGTCCGGAACGCTGCCCCTGAACCTTCCTCGACCAAGGCCTCGGCAGCGCGAACCGCCAACACCGGACAAGGGTCGTTCACGAGCGTTTCCAGCCAGGAACGCGACATTTTCAATCCGATCTGGGCCAGCACCCGCGCACCCGGATCGATGCGAACGGTGGCGACATCGCCCGCAAACGGGATCGCCCAGGTACGCTCTCGCTCTCTGACCTGCAGTTCGACAGGATGTTCCGATCCATCCGCGCCGACCACGATCACTTTCAACGCAAAGTGAAACACTTCCGGAACGTTTTCGCCGGTTTGGGTCTGCTTGACGCTCACCACGATCAGGTCGTCTTCCCGCGAGGCACCGACTTCCAGCACCGGATGCCCGGGGCTGTGCACCCACTGATGGAAGTACCGATCGAGGTTTTTCCCGGTCGCTTCTTCCATCGCGCGCTGAAAATGCCGCGTATGAACGGTCTGATGACCGTGGCGTTGCAGGTAGTGCTTGACCCCCGCCCAGAAAGCCTCCCCTCCCAATTGATCGCGCAATTGTGCGAGGACACAACCACCTTTTTCGTAGAGATGCCGATCGAACACATCGATCGGCTCCCGAAAATCATAGGACACAATCGGACGACGATAACGCGAGGATTCCTCTCCAAAATACGCGCGCGCTTGCTCCCACCGGTACCAAGTCGCCTCCGCGGCCGGGCGATCGTGCTCGTACCAGACAATTTCCATGAACGTCGCCCAACTTTCGTTGAGCCAGCCCTGCGACCAGTCCTGACAGGTCACCAGATCGCCAAACCACTGGTGCGCCAATTCGTGGGCCACCAAAGAGTCCGGATCCCACTCCAACGCGGCTTTCTCGTCGACCAGCAACAAGCGGGTCATCGTGGTGCACGCCGTATTTTCCATACCGCCAAACACAAAATCGTGGACCACCACCTGATCGTACCGGGGCCACGGAAAGTCGACCCCGGTCAACTGGCTAAACAGCTCGATCATGGCCGGTGTTTTGCCCATGGAGCGCTGGACGGCTTCCTCTTCGCCGACCGGAACCAAATACCGCACCGGACGATCGCGCCACTGGTCCGTAAATACGGACAATTTGGCGCACACGGCGGTAAGCAGGTAGGCGGGCATCGGCTCGCGTTGCTCAAACTTGGCAAACGAGCGGCCATCGCGCTCACCGGACTCCATCCGCTCGCCGTTGGAGAGGAGGGTGTACCCGAGCGGCCCCTCCAATTCAATGGTCCAAGGATGCTTTATCCCGGGGTGATCCTGGCATGGCACCAGAAAATGCGCGTCTTCATCCTGGCACTGCGTCCAGGCCATGCGTTGGCGATCCGGCTCCGTCTCAGTGGGACCCGTAAAATACATCCCGCGACGAGGATTTTCGCCGTGCCAGCGCACCACAATCGGCTGGTCGGTCTCGACGCCGCGAATGTCGAGACGTCCGTCCGCATGCCGCCATCGAAGCGGACTTCCGTCTTCGTACTGGACATTCTCGACGACGACCTCGTCGAGATTCAACGACAATGTGCCTTTGTGGAGCGGCAACCTCTTGAACCGAAGCGTCGCCGATCCCACAAAGGTGCACGCTGCAGGATCGATGGCCAACTTCAAATGCAGGTGCTCGATCGCCACCGTACGATCGGGCCCATAGTGGGGACCAACCCCAGGTTCTGCGAACTCCATGCGGTCCGCGCGCGAACTTCCCAATCCCTGATTCTCGTGGCGGAAACAAATGCAGGCCAAGGCGGTCTCCGAGCGGATCCGCCATGTAACCCAAATTCTCGACTCAGGCCCGCATCAGGGTTCGGCCGACATCAACGCCGTCGCTTCCTCGACTTCCGCTTTGCCGCCGATCACCAGAGGCGTTCGATCGTGCAACGTCTTTGGAACCAAGTCCAAAATGCGCTGTTTGCCGTTCGTCGCGGCACCACCCGCGCGTTCCACAATGTACGCCGTGGGAAAGGCCTCATACAACAAGCGTAATTTGCCCTGCGGGTTCTTCGCAGTGGCCGGATACAGAAAGATCCCGCCCTTCAACAGATTCCGGTGAAAATCTGCGATCAGCGTACCAATATACCGGGTGCCGTAGCCGCGTTTGGGTTCGCGGAGGCGATCCACGTACGCCCGCGTCCCCGGAGGAAACTGATGGTAGTACGCCTCATTCAGCGAGTAGGTCGTGCTCGTCGGCGGGGTCTGGATGTGCGGGTGGGACAGAAAAAACTCTCCCACCATCGGGTCCAGCGAAAAACCGTGAACCCCGTGTTCCGTCGCCAAAATCAGAATCGTACCCGATCCATAAATGACGTAGCCCGCAGCGACCAAATCCTGGCCGGGGCGAATCACATCCTCCAGCGTCGCTTTGGTGCCTTCGGCCGTTTTTCTACGAAAAACGCCAAAAATGGTGCCGATCGTCGCATTGACGTCGATGTTGGAAGAGCCATCCAACGGGTCCACCGTGACCACGTATTTTCCGCTGTGAAAGCGCTCAGGCGTCAGAATCGGCTCGTCTTCCTCTTCGGAGACCACCATGCACGTGTGCCCGCCGTGCTCCAACGCCTTCTTGAAGGTCTCGTTTGCATACACATCCAACTTCTGTACAAATTCTCCCTGAACGTTTGTTTCGCCAGTTCCACCGAGCAATCCGGACAATCCGGCGCGATTGACCCGAGCGCTGATCATCTTTCCTGCCAATGCAATGCTCTGCATCAGATTGACAAAGGTACCGCTGGCTCCCGGATGATCTCGAAGGGTATCCATCAGAAACCGATCGAGCGTGATCCCTTCGACAAATGGCGTCTCCATGGCTTAGGCTCCCGTTTTCGGCATCAATGGCGAGATCGCAGCCACAAATGCGCTCAAATTGCGTGTTTGAATGTAGATTTCACCGGGTCCGCGGTAACGACACACCACCCCTTCGCCTGAGGTCACGCTCGCGAAGAACCCTTTCGCAGCTTTCTGAAGCTCAAAGCTAACGGACGACTCAAATGCAACAATGTGCCCGGTGTCCACAATGTACTCTTCTCCTTCTGCAAGCACCACTTTGTGAATGGCGCCGAAGCTGGATAGCAGCAACAATCCCGTGCCTTGAATCCGGAGCATGAAGGCTCCCTCTCCCGAAAAAAACGACTTGACCCCGCCAAATTTGGTATCCATCACCAAGGTGGTCGAGCCCGCCAAATAACTGCCACCTTGCACAATAAAGGTCTGATTCTGCAGCTGAACGGCCATCACATCGCCGGGCGCGGAGGGCGCGAGCAGGATTTCTCCCGCCTTTCCCACGGCGGTATACGTCGACTGAAACATCGATTCTCCGCCGAGCATCGAACGCCCAAGCGCCGACAAAAGTCCGCCTTCCATTTTCGATTCGAGCTTCAGGTGGGCCGACATGCTCACCATGGCGCCCGGCTCGGCACGCAGCGTTTCGTCGGCTTCCAACTCCACTCGCGCAACAGCAAACGAGGGGCGATACAACACTTGATATTGCATACATTCTCCGACCGAAGAGATGTCGCCAGAAGGCGTCCATCTACCTAGTTAATCCGCTTGGCTTCAGAACATCTGCCAATCACTAATCTTCTCACCCCGGGCCCGCCGACCCGCAATTTGAAAGGCATCAAAGGCCGCGATCACATTCAAGAGCCCGCAAAGCGACAGGGTAAACACCGCAATCACCAACAACGCCACCCCCTTCGCGCTCTGGCCCAGCCAAAGTTGCCCCGCGCCGGGAATTACCAACGATAGCGCGGCAGCTCCGACCGGAGGCGGCCCCGAAACCACCGCGGCAATCGGCGGCGGAGCCTCGATCACCTTCAGAGTGGCAACCGGAGAAACGGCCTCTTCCTCCGGGGATACCGCGATGTGCTGAGGCATTTCGCCGCCTTCCGGCCCGGGGGTGGGCCCACTTTGCGCTAATAACCTTCCCGCCACAAAAGATCGCGTCCGTTGACCCCTTCCACCACCAAGGCGTCCGCTTGCACCAAAGCTGACCAAGCCTCGGGCCATGCCCCCAATTCCTCCGTCAAACAGCTCACTCGGGACTCTCCCCGCCCCCAACGCTCCATCAGTGCTCGAAATTCGGCCGCCCCGAGATCGGTGACTCGAGCCAACGAAATGCGGCCGTCGACCGCCTCAAACCCCTGACCTCCCGCCCACGATGAACCGGCCGGGCGCCAGGTTCCGGACATATCGACGCCCACCCCGGGGCTGTCCGCGCGATCGAGATCCCTGGTCCCTTAAACCACACGGCCGGGCGCATCTTCCATGATGACGCTGAGATTGGACCGAAACTTCAAGC
>SYKL01000411.1 GCA_005797785.1 Pseudomonadota bacterium
ATGAGCTTGGCGCCGTCGGGGTACTACCATCTCGGCGAGTTGGAGTTGCTCGAAACGACGCTGTTTCACATTGAAGAAAGTTATGTGGAGCCGGCGCGCATTGATTATGAGAAAATGTACGTTGCAGCTCTGGAAGCGATCGAGTTGCGCGTGCCCACCTGCATGTTCCGCCGGGAGCCGGGGAGCTCGCTGTTGCACTTGGAAGTGGGTACCACGCGTACTACTTTCGACGTTCCACCTATCAAAAACCGAAAGGAGCTTCAGCGGGAACTCCAAAGGGTCGCCACCCTTGTGGAGAATCTGCCGAAAGAGGACGTCCCGATGGACGATTCCTCGGGCGGCGACCGCTACTCTCAGGTCGAGTATGCGATGGTGAATGGCATCCTCGGCACCCTGGATCCGCATTCGCGGCTGCTTCCGCCCGAAGCCTCGCGGGAAATGGATGTGGAAAACCAAGGCGAGTTCGGCGGGTTAGGCATCACGCTGATCGAGCGAAATGGCCGGCTCACGGTCGAGTATCCGCTCCCCGGCACGCCCGCCGAGCATGAGGGAATTCTAAGCGACGACCAGATCGTGCGCATTGATGGCGAATCCACGATCAACATGTCCCTCGAAGATGCAGTTTCAAAGCTGAGAGGTCCGATCGGCGCCAAGGTGACGATCGAAATTCTGCGGGAAGGCCTCACCGAGCCGCGGCAGGTGGTGATCACACGCGCGGCGATCAAGATCAACCCCGTAGAAGGCCAGCTTCTCGATGGTGACATTGGGTATGTCGCGATTCAGGGTTTCCATGCGCAGGTGGAGTCGGATCTGAAGGTGCTGCTGGCGCGCTTGGAGAGAGAAAGTGGCGGCCTGAAGGGGCTGATCATCGATCTCCGCGACAATCCGGGCGGGTACCTCAATCAGGCCGAGGCCGTTTCGGACCTGTTTTTGGAGCGCGGCACCATCGTTTCGACGGTGGATTCATTGGGCAGAAAACTCGATATTTCGGAGGCGCATTCGTCGGGGTCCGAGCCGAAATATCCGATCGCCGTGTTGGTGAATTCCGGATCGGCTTCAGCTTCGGAGATCGTCTCCGGAGCACTCCGAAACAACGAGCGCGCGGTGATCATCGGCGAGCGCACCTACGGAAAAGGGTCGGTTCAAAATCTCCATCCTCTTTTCGATCAGTCTAAGTTAAAGCTCACGATTTCGCAGTATCTGACGCCAGGCGACCGCAGCATTCAGGCGGTCGGGATTCCCGCCGACATCGAGCTGGTGCCCTCCATCGTGGAACCGGGCAAAGAAGGCGGTGATCCGATCGCATTGCTGTACTACCGCGAGCGTGTCCGGCGGGAGTCCGACGCCACCAAACACTTGGATTCAAGTGCGATTGCTCTGGAAGAGCCGGCCTACTCCTTCCGGTATCTGCGCTCGTCCGAAGCAAAACGGCGGACGAGTGCGGCGTTGGATGTGTCGGGTGACTACGAAGTCCGGTTTGCAAGGGATGTCTTGCTCACCACCTCCTCGTCGCGCCGTGCGGACGTTCTCGCCTCGGCGGGATCGGTGGTGTCGCGGTACCAAAAACAGGGCTCCAAGGATGTTGAGAAGGGGTTCGCCTCGATCGGCATCGATTGGTCGGAAGGCCCTGCGGTCAAGGCCGCGGACTTGGAAGTGAAGTTTGATCTTGGCCCCGATGCGGTGTTGACCGCGGGTCAGGAGGAGTCGATGGTGTTGGAGGTGACCAACCGTGGTTCGCTTCCGCTGTACCGGGCCGCCGCGATCGCCACCTTTGACGGGGATTATACACCGCGTGAGTTTTACTTTGGCAAGTTAATGCCGGGTGAAACTCGTCGCTACGAGCAGAAAGTGCAGCTCGTCCCTGGGCATCCCACGGAGATGTCGCCGGTGACCTTTAGCTTTCGGGATGTTTCCGGAGCGCAGGTCGCAGAACATCGCGCGCGATTGCCGGTTCAGGGCAAGGAACTACCGCGACTTGTGTGGCAGGTCGCATTGAAGGACGGCGGCGATGGCGACGGGGTGTTCGAAATCGGCGAAAAAGTGAATGTGCAACTCACCGTGGAGAACGCTGGGAAAGGTCCGACGGTGGAAGCCTTTGCTCGCGTGAAGAACAAGTCCGGCAAGGCGTTGGACATTCAGCGAGGCACTTTGGAGCCCGGCACGATGCGGGCTGCCGATGGGGGCGCCTGCACCGTTTTGGAAGCGGGGATTGAAGGTGGCAATGTGGTCGGCGTGCCCGCCACGGGGTCTGAACGTATCAGCAAAGGCGATCCTCCAAAATACGCTGAGGGTTGTAAACGCAGCTTGAACCCTGGGGAGTCGTGGACCGGGAGTTTTGAAACCTTGGTGAAGCAGGGCGCCAACGGTGTGTTGACGTTGGACCTTGATATTGGAGATTCAGCGGCCTACGATCATGCCTCCGTGGTGCGCGCTGGGTTTTATACCTACTTTACGAATCACCAGGAAATCCAGATTCCAGTGACACAACCCGCGGCTGCAATTTCGAAGAGCGAGCCGCCACTCATCGAAGTCACCCGTCAACCCGGGGTTGTCGTCGAGGGAAGCCGCGCCAGCGTTTCGGGCGTGGTGCAGGACGACGGCGGTGTCGCCCATGTGGAGATCTATTTGGGCGGAGACAAGGTGTTCTTCCAGGGCAGCGTCAAAGGCGCGCACATTCGAAGCATGCCGTTTACGGCCGATCTGACGCTGAAGCCTGGGTTGAATACCGTTACCGTCCTTGCTACGGATGAATCGGGCTTTACCGACACCAGCGCAGTCGTCACCTACTATGTTGCCCCGGACATGGCGGCCTCGATTGTGCCGATGGGCGAGGTTCCTGACCTCAAGCGCGCTAACTAACTCATGAATCCGCTTGAGCTCGCCTCATGATCTCGGGCCTCATGCCGTGGTTGCTGTTTATTCCCTCGGCGGTGTGTGCGGTGGCGCCCATGGTGGCGTTTCTCGCTATCTTATGGTGGTTGGACCGTTTCGATCGCGGGCCATTGTGGTTGGTGTTTCTCACCTTTGCGTGGGGCGCAGTGGGCGGCGTGCTGTTTGGCGTTGCCGGATCGCTCTCTTTGGAGGTTCCGCTTTGGATTTTTAGCGTGAGGCCCGAACACGCGGACGCGATCGGCGCCGCCGTCATCGCCCCCTTAGCAGAAGAGCCTGCGAAAGCGCTTTTTTTGCTGCTGGTGATGTGGAATCGGAATTTCGATGGCATGACCCATGGCTTTGTGTACGGCGCTGCTGCGGGTCTCGGGTTTGGGATGACCGAGAACTTCCTCTACTTTCAGTCCGTCGCCGGCGCGAGCGATCTGCCCAGCTGGCTTGAAGTGGTCGTCATTCGCACGTTTTTTAGCGCTGTCATGCATGCGAGTGCCACGTCGATGGTGGGGGCGGCGTTGGGGTTTGCGCGCTTTCGCGGAAAGATAGCGATCGTCGTTTTAGGGTCTTTCGGGCTCCTGTTAGCGATGAGCATGCATGCGCTCTGGAACGGCCTCATTACTTTGGACGTGCTGAATCAGCAGCAGGGCCTGGAAACCAGCATTCAGGCCGCAAACTACTTCCTGTTTCCAATGGAAGTGTTTGTGCTGTTTGTCATCTTTCAAGTCGCGCTATTGGACGAAGGACGCACGATCCGGCGAGAGCTAGAAGAAGAAGCGCGAGCGGGGCTAATTCCGGCGGATCATCCCAAACAGCTGTCTTCTTGGTTTGGACGCCATTTTACCAGCGGTTGGTTGTCGCCCAAGGTCCCTTCGCGGCGCTACATCCAGGCGAGCACTTCGCTCGCGATTCGAAAAGTCCAGGCTCGCGCTACGGTATCGGAGTTTCACCGAGACGAGGTGGCTCGGTTGCGTCGTCGGATTCGTCTACTTCTGGAACGGGCGGGAGACGCCCCGCAGCCGCAATAAAAGCGGCCCCTAACGTCATGAAGATGCCGATGGCAGCGGCTCCCAGCGGAAGCGGGGTGTTTTCGGTGGTGTCCGAGCCTCCCCAATAGACCATCACGGCGGCCAATCCGTTGTTCAGGAAATGAGCGAGGATCGAAGGGTAGATGGAGCCGGACGCCCAACGCAGGGCGCCGAGAAACAGCCCTGTAAACAACACCGGGAGCGCATGCGCGGGATCGAGGTGGAAGGCCGCGAAAAAGAAGGAGGTCAGCAGCCAAACGACCCAGGCGGGGAGCGTGCGTTGAAGCTGGTGAAACAGAAAACCTCGAAATAGGAGTTCTTCAAAGAGAGGCGCGCCCAGCACCACCGCGGAACAGAAAAATATGCGTTCTAGCGCCGTTCCAGAGGAGAGCGCGATGCCGATCTGATCCAGGGCGCCGAGGCTGATCCCCGGAAAATTCGCCGCGATCCATTCCGCGAGTTTGCTAGGGAACATCCACACGGTCAGGCCGCCGATCACGGCAGCGGCGATCGGCATGGTCCCTGGGTTGTTTAACGCAAAGGATGTTCTCCAAGGAGTTTTGGATACCCACGTCAGAAGGGCGACAATCAGGAACATCGCTCCGAACTGCATCCAGGTGAGCGTGCCCAGCTGAAACGTCGAAAAATCGGGCTGACCGTTTTTCAGATCCACCAGCCCGAAAACCAGCATCAATGCGCCGATGATACCGACCACCACGATCCAGACGGCGGCGAGCACCAGCCCCGCCGTCGCCCACAGAATGCCAAACCAAGGATGCTTCAGGCCAGTGAGCTGGGACATGGTGGGTTATGCCAGGAGTGGGGGAAAGGTGGCGATACAGGTACGCGGCGCGCGAGAGCATAACCTGAAGGCGGTGGATCTCGATCTGCCGCTCGGCAAGTTTGTGGTGTTCACCGGGCCGAGCGGATCCGGAAAAACATCGCTGGCCCTGGATACCTTTCATGTGGAGGGGCAACGCCGCTATTTGGAGGCCCTGGGCATGCAGGCTCTGGGCAGGCGAAAGCTGCGGCCGCCGAAGTTTGACGTGTTGGTGGGGCTTCCCCCAACGATTGCGTTGGAACAAGGGGAGTCAGCGCCAAACCCGCGATCTACGGTGGGTTCGCGGTCGGAAGTGATGCCGCTGCTAAGGGTGTTGTTTGCCCGAGCGGGGGTTCAGCATTG
>SYKL01000412.1 GCA_005797785.1 Pseudomonadota bacterium
CCGGGCGAGGCGGGCCTCGCCCGAATGAAGCTCGCCAACGGTGCACCGGGGCCACGCTTTTTGTCGTTGGGAACTCCATTCAGTCCCGACGGCGGCTATGTGTCGGTGGTGATCCCCGCCTTTCCAAGCGTTGGAACCGCAGAAGAAGTCGAAGCACAGCTCGACGCCCAACAAGCCGCGGGAGTGGTCGGGATCAAAGTCACCTTTGAGCACGGCATGGTCGGCAAAATTTGGCCCGTGCACGCACCCGAGATCCGAACGGCGATTCGCGAGGGCGCCAAGAAGCGCGGCTTGGATGTCTATGTTCACGCGATGTCCCCCGAAGAACAGAGCATCGCCGTCACCCATTTTGGCGCCCGCGGCACCATGCACCTGCTCGAAAAGCCACATAAGAAGACGATTGAGCTGCTCGCCAAGCACCGCGTCTACGAGGTGACGACGCTGTCCGCCCTGGATTCCCAACGCACCGCATGGACGCCGGAGCGGCTCAACGATCCCCTCGTCCAATTGACGGTTCCCGCGGTCCAACTGGCCACCGCTCGGGATCCGGAGAAAATCCGCTCGTTTCATGAGTTTACGCTAAAGACGCTGATGCCTCGAATGCCCGCCAAGGGATTGATCCGGAAGATCGTGTTCAAAGACCGCACCGTACGCCGGCGGTTGACCCACATGGGGCAATCGTTGGTCGCCCTGCAAAAGGCAGGTGTCCCCTTGGTCATGGGAAGCGATTCCGGAAATTGGCCGGTGATGCCCTTCGAATTCCACGGCCCCACGTCGATTCGGGAAATGGAGCTTCTCGGCGAATATGGACTGACCCCGGTGCAAGCGCTCACCGCCGCCACCCGCACCCCCGCGGAAATGTTGAAGATCGACGCAGGGATCGTGGCGGTCGGGCAGATCGCCGATCTCGTGATCGTCAACGGCGACCCGACCACGAACCTGAGCGCCCTGCGCGATCTCCGTTGGACCGTCCGCAACGGAGAGGCCCGCACGCCGGAAGCGTGGATGAAACCGTGAGTCTGCAGGAGTGGGCCGACCAACTCCTGCGTGCGACCGATCTCGCGTCCAAGCTCGCCCCCCCAGGGGATAGCTCCGACGATCCCCGCGAATTTTCACTTCCGGACGCGCCCGGACGTCCCAACACGCTGTTGTTCGGAAATCCTCGCTCGGACTTCCCTAAACGTCTGGACGCCCCCGAAGACCGCGCCAAAGCGCTCCATTTCTTTGCCAACCATGAATTATTGGCGATCGAACTGATGGCGCTGGCGATGCTTCGGTTTCGGGACGCACCGCCCGCTTGGCGGCGAACCCTCGCCCGCGTCATCCAGGACGAACAACGCCACTTTCAACTGTACCGCGACCGGATGAACGCTCTCGGCCTGGACTTCGGATCGGTCGCGGTGAACGCCACCTTCTGGCGAACGCTCGCGCCGATCGCCGATCGCGAGCGGTTCATCGCCGCCATGGCGCTCACCTTCGAACAAGCGAATCTTGACCATTGTGTACACTATGAAAAAGCATTCGCCGAAAGCGGGGATCAAGAGAGCGCGGCCCTGATGCAGCAGATCCACCGCGACGAAATTGGCCATGTCGCCCACGGGGTCGCGTGGGCGAACGCCGGACCCGATCTCTGGAAGTGGTGGACGGAGCGACTTCCTGAGCCGTTGACCCCCGCCCGAGCCAAGGGTGCCACCTTCGATCGGGACGGTCGAAAAAAAGCAGGGTTTCCCGCAGACTACATCGACACCTTGGATCTATATTCGCATTCTCGGGGTCGGCCGCCCGATGTGTGGGTGTTCCATCCCCACCACGAAGGCGCGCTCGTCGGGCAACGCCCGACCAAATTGGTCGACACCCTCGAACGGGATCTCGGTTCCCTGCTCCTGTTTCAGGCGAAGGCGGACGATGTGGTGTTGGTGCATCGGCCGCCCTCCGCCGAGCACCTGCGCACGCTCAAAGCCGCCGGAATCCCTCTCCCCCGCTTTCTTTCGTGGGAGGACGTGCCCGACTATCGCAAGGTCGGCCGGATCTGCGCCTGGGGCGAAGACGAGCAAATCGCCAAACGCCTGAAAGCTTGGAACCTTTTGGCGCAGCAACCCTGCCGTCCCGATCCACAGCGCCGGACCCTGGCCAGCAAGATCACCGCTTTTGAGCTGCTCCAATCCGAATTCGGTGACGAAGATCGCCTGATTCCCCGTCACCAACGAGGGCGGATCTGCCGCACTCCGGAGGAGGTGGACGCGGCTATCGAGGACGTCCCGTACTTTCTACTCAAAGCACCCTTTTCAACGGCCGGCCGGGACCGGATCCGCGAACGCACCCCCGCGTGGATCGCGCGGATCCTCGCCGAACAAGGTGCGATCTTGGCTCAACCGCTTTGGGACCGCGCCCTGGATGTCTCTATACAAGCGCATGTATCCGAGGAAAAGCTCCACTTCGACGGCCTCACCCGCTTTCACACCGACGGCACCGGCCGGTTTGTGGGCGTGGAAGTGGGGCATCCCTGGCAAGGAATTTCGTCCGATCTCCAAAGGTTTTGCGCGGGACCATGGATCGAAACCGCCCTCCGTCGAAGCGCCACCGCCTTCGCGGCACGTGCCATTCCGCTGGGGTTTTCCGGCGCCTTCGGCATCGACGCGATGATCGTCCGCTCAGAAGGCGGCTTTCAGTTGCACCCTCTTCTTGAGGTAAACGCCCGGAATACGATGAGCCGGATCGCTTGGTCCATGCGGCGTTTTCTCGAACGACGCACCCCCGCCCACTGGCGGCTGTTTCGGCGAGCTGACCTCAACGGCTGGGGATTCGCTTCAGACGCTGAATTTCACGAATGGATGCGCGCCCACCCCCTGGTTCAACACCGCGGTCGCTGGGCGGGCGGCGCCCTGCTGACTTCGGAGTGGACACCGGAAACGCAAGTTGGCACGCTGCTCTTGGTGGGCGACGTCCGCCTCCCGGCCGATTGTCCACCGATGGACGATCGGTCCCCATGATCCTTTCCCTGCTGCTCGTAGCATGCGTTCATCCTGGGCGAACCCAGGTTTTCCATCCCAGCGTTCCCTACCCGGTCTCTTCCTTGGAAGCGGAAGGGCTTCAATCCGCTCCTTTCGTTGAACTGGAGCAGCGGTTCGCCACCGGCCCTTCGCCCGACGGCCTGGTCGTCCTCCGAAATGGTAAAGTAGTTTACGAATTCTACGGCCACGGGTTTGACCGGGAAGATCTTCACGATCTCCGCTCGGCGACCAAGAGCGTCACCTCGCTGTTGGTCGGGATCGCCGTCGAGCAGGGTGCCGATCCCGGCGCCGCCCTCGCCGATTCTTTCCCTGAAATCCCCTTCGATCCCCGGCTCACACCCGCCGATCTCCTGGCG
>SYKL01000413.1 GCA_005797785.1 Pseudomonadota bacterium
AACATCGACGTCAGCAATACGCTGGGCCAAGGGATCAGCGTTTGGGCCACCAACGCCGTCATTGGTGGTCTTAACGTCCAAGAAGCGGGTTTGGACGGAATTCTCCTCAATGTCGGCGCTTTGCAGGTGACTTCGCCGCTCAGCTCCCAGAACACAGGCGGGGTGCCGCTCGCCCTGCTGGGCCCCGCGAGTACCCTGTTCAACCTCAACGGCGGACACTCGCTGTTTTCGAGCGACCCGACCAACAGCGTCGTGTGGATAGCTGACAGCAATCTCTCCAGCACCGGAATCGTTGAGAATCCAGGGATTCCCATTCGTTTTCCATACGGCTTGAACATCACCCAGGGCGCGCAAGTTCAATTCGATCAGGCCCAAGTGCAGTTCGGCTACAACACTGGATTGAACGTTGGCGTGCCCGGAAACGGCGCAACGCTGATCGCAAACGGTGCAACGTTCACCTCACAATTCACGCCGCCGACCGCCGGCGATTGGACCGGGATAAAGTTCGACTCCTCCAGCTCCGGTAGCTTAAATGGTGCAGTGATTTCCTATGCAGGCGGACTTGGCAGCAACCCACAATACGGGCTGTACCTTGGAGGAATTACCTCGTTGGTACCTCTGCAAGGTGTGAGCATTCGCAATTTGCCCACCGCGGCGTACGGGATTTATTGCTACAACGGGTGCCCCATCAACTATCCAAGCGGCGCCCAAGCTACCTTTGTATCCGTTGCGAACCCGCACAACTAGTTCTGTAGCTTGACTATCTAGGCTTCTGCACAAATCCGTCCATGTGAACTCTTGTGAACACCTGCGCCCTCCGACGCAGGTACATCCAGATCACTCGATTTGACTCGGAGGATGTGATGAATCGCCTGACTCTTTGTATTTTTACCGCTTTGGGGTTGAGCAGCACCGCACACGCGTTGACCGTCACCCCCGTTCCGCAAGCCCCAGCATCCTCCGCGAATTCCTTCGCGATGAGCCCTGACAATGCCTGGATCGTCGGGATCATGGGCAACGGCCGCGCTTCGATTCTGGACGCTCCTTACAACTACATGTATACTAGTTACTACGCCGGTTTCGCGTGGAGCGAGACGCGCGAAATCAACGCCAACGCGTCCGCCGTGGGAAGGGGCTACATCAACGGCGTAGGTACCCGGCCTTTTGTTTGGTCAAACGTCTTTTCCCAGCCGACAGTCCTGGCCATTCCCGCCGGTGGCACTGACGGCCGCGCGATGGCGATCAACGATGCCGGCGTCGTCGCGGGCGACGCTCGAACCGGAAGCACCAACTCGATTTTACGCTGGACGCCATGGGGTTCCGGCTACCAGATGTCGGTCATTCTGACAAATCCGACCGCACTTTTGGAGGACATCAACTCCCGCGGAACCCTGGTCGGGGACGGCTATCAGTACTCGACCTGGTCGCAGGGTTGGATGGTCAAATCCAACGGTTCTCTCTCCCGAATCCAGCCACCGTCCGCCAACTCCTGGTCTCCAGTTCAGATCGAGGACGTAAACAACTACGACGAGGTGGTCGGCTACACCGCCGCCATCTACAACCCTGTAGTGTACGATCAGGCGTTTATGCGCCTTGGAAGCGGAGCCTACGTCGATCTGTCCGCCGTGGTAAAGACTGCCGTCGGAGCCTCAGCAGCCGCCAATACCCGCGCTAACGCCATCAATGACAACCGCTATGTGGTTGGCACCTATGCAACGACGAACTACTCTGTTTCAAGAGGATTTGTGTTCGACTACGGTGGTCAACAGGTTTACGATCTGACGCGCATGGCACCCACCGGCTGGGTGATCGAACGCGCGTTGGATATCGACGAACGCGGCCGGGTGTTGGCGACCGGCCGCTACAATGGGGGCGCGCAGCAAACTGTGATCCTTGATGATCCGAACTTCGCGTTCGGCTGGAGTAAGATCTAGTCGATAATACCGGCGGTTGTTTCGTCTACGGGGTGGCTACGTCGACCACGATCTTTCCAATGGAACGACCTGCAATCGAGCGTTGCCACGCTTCTTTCAACTGTTCGAGTGGGAAACGGGAATCGACAATCACCCGAAGGTTTCCATCGGCCACCATCTTACCCAGGAACTCCAAATCCGCTGCATTCGCCTTCAATCGGACGGCGTAAACCTTGCGCCGGGCCAACCCATTGAACAAGCTTCGAAAAATGTGGCCCGCGCCCGGCGCACACGACGCCAACTGCCCGTTCGGCGTCAACCTCGCCAACCAAGGTTTAGGCGATCCACCTACACAATCGAATACAATATCAAATGGCGCTTGCCCTGCATAGGCATCCGGCTTTGCATAGTCAATGACCTCCTGCGCCCCTAAACCGAGTACGAGCGGCGCATTCTTTGCGCTGCAGACACCCACGACGTAGGCGCCGGCCGCCCGTGCGATCTGCACTGCCAAGTGCCCCACGCCGCCCGATGCTCCTACCACCAGCACTCTTTGAGTGGCGCCCGACATGGACATCCCACAATAGTCCCGCAATGCTTGCAGCGCAGTCATCCCTGCAAGCGGCAACCCCGCCGCCTCCCCATCGTCCATCCCTTCGGGAATCGCAGCGACATCCGCCAAGCTTCCGACGGTGTACTCGGCCGACGCTGCGCCAATTCCCTTGTTGAGACGCGCAAAGACCCGATCCCCCACCGCAAACTTGGTAACGCCAGGACCGACCTCCACCACCCGCCCGGCCACGTCAAAACCCGGAACCTGCGGAAATTTTGCAGGGAAGAGCAGCCGAATGTGTCCGCTCGCCATCTTCCAATCGACGGGATTCACGGAGCTCGCTGCCACCTGAATCAACACCTGGTCGGCCGCAGGCTGTGGACGTTCTACGTCCACAACTTCCAAAACCTCAGGGCCGCCGTAGGCTCGGTACCGAATCGCTTTCACAGGGCCTCCACGGCGGGCGATGTGCCCAAAAACGAGGGGGCCGTCCACTCGCGGTGCACTTTGGTACATCCGCACTGCCGTTCGGCGAACCGCTACGGGATCGCGAGCAGTTCCACGCGACAAATCAGCGTCGAAAAAGCAGGCAAGCCAGGCATCGATTTCGAACCATAAGCCAGGTTGGCCGGGATCACCATCTGGCGAACGCCCCCAACTTTCATGCCTCGAATCCCTTCTGCAAAACCTGGAATCACGCCACTAAGTGGAAATTGTGCAGCTTCTCCGCGAGAGTAACTCGAATCCAACAGGACCCCAGAGGAAATCCACATGGTGTATTCGACCAACACCTGCTTCGCGTCCGCTGCAGAAATACCCGTTCCAACGACAACATCCGCAACCTGCAGCCCGGAAGCGAGCGTGCTGTAATTCAACGGTTCCGGCGCCACCGGCGGATGACGCGCCGCTTTTACGCCCAACAGTTCCACATCGAACGTCAGCGTCGCATTCGGCGGAATCGGCCCCACACCCGCGCTGCCGTAAGCCAGATCCGGCGGAATGATGAGCCGGCGTTTACCGCCCACTTTCATCCCCGCCATACCCAGCTCCCACCCTTTGATCACTTCCCCCCGACCAAAGTTAAACTCAAACGGCTCATTTCGAGTGACACTCGAGTCAAAAACCGTGCCATCCGCCAACATGCCGGTGTAGTGCACGATGGCCACCGAGCCCTCTTCCAAGACCGCTCCGGTGCCCACGACATTGTCCAAAGCGCTCAATCCTGGCACGATTCTACCTCCCGGTGGATTCGGCTCCGACCAAGCCAACGAAGCCAGCACCATCCACCACATGCGTCCTCCGAATGTCGTCAAGCGCTTTACTATATTCGATCGATCTTCTAAGAACCGGCCTTTTCCAACTCGGCCACCACATCGGACACCGATTCTGGCCCGGTCCAGCCGACCGCCTCGGGGCCACCGGTGGTCTCATACCAACCCAACCAATCCGCGGGAACAGGGGCAACCACCACCCTTTTTGCCGGATGTTGAAGCCAGCGAGGCACGGCGGCTCTGCCCTCGGGTGTCACTTCCGCCATAAACCACAATTCTACCTCGCTTTCCCCGCGGCTGAACTGAAGACGCCACAGGCCATCGGCCGCATCCCCCAGTGCATCCAACACCGGATCGTCCCGGCGCTCTCTGCCGGTGGAACCGCGAAGAACGCGTTCTAAGCCGAAACCCAACCGAATGGCGGCGATGGCGACCTCCGCCAACTCCGAGAACATCGGTCCGCCAAAGCGTTCGTTCATCGCTCCACTCACCGCTTTCAGAGCGGCAGATTCACCCTTAACCGCAGCGGCCGAACGAAGTGCGAGGGTGGCCCCCTCCGAAAGCCGAGCGCGATCCGGTGCGGCACGATGCGCCGCTTCCAACGCGATAGCGAGCCGACGATCCGCCTCCTCTGGCGAGAGCGCCGCAAGCGCCTCTCGAATCACGCCAAAGCTCTTGTGAACCCGCGGAAACTTTCGAATCAATGCCTCTAGAGCCTCCACTTCAGGAGCTTCGGCGCCAGAAAGCAGCACTCCCAACGCATCGCCTGCGCGTTCACGTCGCGGCGGCGGCGGCGCGGCTTCCACTGCCGCCAATGGTACGGCAGCGGCGAGCGCCGACAACCATTCGGCCGGGACGTCCGATTCGAGAACGGTAATTCCACGGGAGGTTGCGGCTTCGCGAAGCGCCGCATTTCCATCTCCAGGGGCCACCAAAACCAACTTTGGACATAATTCGATCAGGCGATCCGCCAATCGCGCGGCGGTGTCAGGCCGATACCCCTCCTCCCAGGGACCTCCTAACACGAGCAACGAGGGTTCGTCCCCGCCCAAACGCAGCGTCCACAGCTTGTGATCGCGAGGCTCACCGCGCGCCAGCACTCCGCGCCGAAGGGAGGCAACCTTCAAGCCCTGCGATTTGGCCAATTGAATCGCCGCAACCGCATGAGCAAACGGCCATTCGCCATAGGCGGTGATCGCATACGACTCCACGGCTTTTAGCCGATCGATGGCTGCTTTCGTCTCAGGCGCATCGGCTGCGAGCGCTTGCGCGACCAAGCCGATCAACCAGGGAGCAGGCGCCTTTGCACCTTCGGCTTCCAAGTGATGATCCAGAGCCCGCGCTGCGAGCCCGTCCAAGCGGTCCCCGTGCGTCTCGATCGCTGCTTCAATCGCCGTAATTCGATCATCGCGGCCCGCAGGAACCGCACCCAGCCATTCGGCCAACGCTCGCGTCGCCGGGCCATCCGAAGCCGCGGCTTTCGTCTGGTTTTTTTCTGCCTTTGCTGGCTTGGCGTCCGCCAACTTCGCCAAGAGCGTGGTCCGAAGATGCGCTTCGAGCCCTGCGATATCTTGGGCCCGTCGCACCCCGTCGACCTCGTCCAATGCGCGCGCCAGCACCACCCAAGTGCGCACGAGCTCCATCCGCGGAGAAACACCCGGTTTCAAGAATTTCAGGGCGGCGTCCCAACGCTTCTGGGCCGCCTGCGCTAACGCCTCTTCCAGAGGATCGCGGTCCGGTTTCGGCTCGCGCGCCGGGCGAGCATCGCGAGCCGGACGCTCAGATCGAGGGTCTTCGCGACGTTTGAGCTTGCCCGGAGCTACCACCGACCGGCCCCCGAGCGTGTGGAGAAAACCTACCGCCAACTTCACTTCTTCATCGGAAGCCTCGGGCGCCGACTGGCACAGCGCGATCAGCGAATGGGCTTCGCGGAGCGCCGATTCATTGTCCCCAATCAATGCAAACAATCGCGCCAAAGCGTAGGCCGACTCGCGCTGAACGCGAATGTCGGTCAGCCGCGTCGCCCGCCAGTAGCTGATTTCGGTCATCAACGCTTTGCGCGACGCAAGCTCATCTGCCGCGCCAATCCGCGCATTCCAATGGTCGAACGGCGTAGCCATCGCCTCTCCTAATCGTTGAACCGTCCACATAACCCGTGCCGGGCCCGCGCCACGCCGCGCCGACAGGTTATGACGCTCCGATGCTGCAAGTATTCATCACAGGTTGTGCGACCGGCTTTGGAAACGCGCTTGCTCGCCAACTATTGGGCGACGGCTACCGGGTGGTCGCCACCGATCCCGACGCGGAAGCCGTTCGCCGCTCGCTCGGCGAACATCCCAATTTGACCGTTCTTTCGCTCGATATCACCCGCCCCGAGCAGGTCGCCGACGCCGCCCAGCGCGCAGGCGAAATCGACGTTCTCGTAAACAACGGTGGCATTGCCGTTTTCGGGACACAAGAGGAGGCCGATCTCGAAAAAGTGCGCAAGCTGTTCGAGGTCAATGTCCTTGGTACCGCTAGAATTACGCAGGCGCTGCTGCCCACCCTCCGAAGGCGCAAGGGCACCATCGTTCAATTGTCGAGCATCGCCGGAAGGATGGTGTTTCCAGAGTCCGGGTTCTATGCCGCTTCCAAGTATGCGTTAGAGGCCATGTCCGAAGCGCTGTTTCAAGAGGTCGGAGCCTTTGGCGTAAAGGTGCGTCTGATTCAACCGGGAAACTTCGACACTCCCTTCCAAGCGCACGCCGCGCAAAATAGCCCTCCTCCGCCCTTAAGCTCGGTATACTCTGATTTTCGACCGATTTGGAATTCACGACGAGAACAGGTGTTGTGCGCCCCCCAATCCGCGTCGTTGGTGGTGAACGCCATCATTCAAAGCCTCACCGATCCCCGAGGGTTCATTCGAATACCGGTGGGCGAAGATGCCGTTCGGATCCTCCAATTGCGAAGCGTGCGGGCGCCAGATGC
>SYKL01000414.1 GCA_005797785.1 Pseudomonadota bacterium
AGTTGAGGTTCGCATGACCACTTCCTTTTTTCAAACCGGGTTTCGGCCTTTTTTCCTCCTGGCGGCCCTTGGAGGAACCCTCGGTCCTCCGCTATGGATGCTGGTTTTCGGTGGAGGGATGCATCTCGCGAGCCCGCTTCCACCGCTCGTGTGGCACATCCACGAAATGCTGTTTGCGGTGATCGGAGCGGTGATCGCAGGCTTTTTGCTGACGGCCGTCCAGTCCTGGACCGGCAGACGCACGATTTCGGGGACTCCGCTCGCCGCCATGGTGCTGGCATGGATCTCCGGGAGGATCCTCCTGCTTCTTCCGATCGCCGCACCGATCGCCGCCCTCCCCGACCTGTTGTGGCTGGGAGGAACCGCCGTAGCGATCGGCATTCCGATTTTCCAGACTCGAAACCAACGAAACTATGCCTTTCCGCTCATTGTGATGGCACTGGCGGCGCTCCATGTCATCACTCTGATGTGGCCCGCGGCGGCGATCGCGGGGTCTCGGGTGGTGCTCGACCTGATCTGCGTGGTGATGGTGGTGATCACCGGCCGCATCATCCCGATGTTCACCCGAAATAGCCTTCCGTCCCTCGTCGTCGGCAGTTGGCCAACCTTCGATCGCCTCGCCCTCGGCGGCACCGTCCTGCTCACCGCAGGCGATCTCGGATTCGCCGTTTTCGGCCGTTCCGACCTCGGAGATCTGGCCAGCGGAGGGCTGTGCCTGGCCACCGGTTCGGCGATCTTGGTGCGATCCATTCCTTGGAAAGGACCTTCCACCCTAAGCCAACCCTTGGTCGCCATCCTCCACCTCGGCCATACATGGATCGGTGTCGGCATGCTCCTCCTCGGATTGTCTTACTTAGGTGCTCCACTTTCAACCAGCACCGGCGTGCATGCGCTAACGGTCGGAGCGATGGCCACGCTGTGCCTCGGCATGATGGCCCGGGTGGCGCTCGGACATACCGGACGAACGCTCGGAATTGGCAAAGGGATGATCGCCGCCTTCGCTGCGATCGCCGCTGCCGCCGGTGTACGGGTGGCCACCGCGGGGATGAACGGTGGCACATTGCCGCTCACCCTGGCGGCGGTGCTGTTCGGCGCAGCATTCCTGATTTACCTGATTCAGTACTCGGCGATCCTGTTTCGGCCCCGGGTGGACGGGCGGCCGGGCTGAGGGTCTATTGGTACGGGTGGTTTACTATTCCGAAATCCTCGGAAGGTGAGCCGCCTCTGGACCCGTTAGTCCGCCAGCGTACCGAACTTTCCGCTCCGAAAGTCAGAATAGGCTTGGTCCAGCTCCTCCGAGGTGTTCATCACAAACGGGCCGCGCTTGGCGACGGGTTCATCGATCGGGTCGCCGTTGAGCACCAACAATTGCGTGTCGGCGTCGGCCGTGAAAGATACCCTTTCCCCCTGACGTTTAAACAACACCAGTTGATCGGTCGCCACCTGCGCGACCTCATTAAAAACGCCCGATCCCTTCATCACCAGGATCGCCAACGTCTGGTGGGAAGCGAAGTTCATTTCGAGGGTCTTTCCTGCATTCACCCTGGCATCGTACAGGTTGATCGGCGTAAACGTCTGGGCGGGGCCCGCAACCCCCTGGTATTCGCCCGCGATCACCCGTACCACACCCGCGGATTGCGTCAGCGGAACCTCCGCAATCTGCGCAGAGGTGATCGGCTGGTAGCGCGGCGGATGCAGTTTGTGGACCTTCGGGAGGTTGACCCACAACTGCGCCATATGAAAGCTCCCTCCCCGCTTTGCATACTCACGCTCGTGGTATTCCTTGTGCAGAATCCCACCGCCAGCGGTCATCCATTGAACGTCGCCCGGCCCGATAACGCCGCCCGAACCGGTGCTGTCGTGGTGGGCGATGCTCCCTTCCCATGCGATCGACACCGTCTCAAACCCGCGGTGCGGATGAACGCCGACGCCGCGAGGGGTGTCCGTGGGAGTGTAGGTATGAACGGGATGGTAGTCGAGCAGCACAAACGGACTCAACCGTTGGGCCGCATCGCGCACCCGCGAAAAATAGCCCGCCACAAAAAAGCCGTCCCCGACCCAATGCCGCGGGGGCGGGTCGACGATCTCGTCGATTTCTCGATCGGGAAGCGTGCTTCCCAACTCCGTTTCGCGGAGAGGCACCGCAGGCTGGCAACCAACGGCCAAGCCCGCGATCAACAGGTCGCGCCGTGACAACATGGACACTCCTACAGGAAGCTGTGCACCGGCGCGAAAGGTACAAGAGGGTCACAATCGAAGGAGGATTCGGGCTCTTCCTGACCTCCGCCGGGCGTGTACAAGATGTGGGGCGTTCACACGTCAGCGAGTGGGGGGATCACGTCGGCAACCGGCTCCGGTCAAACTGAACTTCATTTCGAAAGACTCGGCCATCCCGGATCACCACCAGATCCATGCCGTCCACTTCCACCACAGAGCCGCCCTGCTGTTTTTGAAAGCTGGCCCGCCACAACACCGCACCGACGCCATCGTCACGCATCTGCACATCACGAAGCTTCCACGTCATGTTCCACGCCGCGAACAACTTTGTCAGATACCGGCGCAAAGCGTCCGCGCCGACGATCTCCCCGCGGGTGTTGGGATCCCGGTACACCACATCCGGCGTATATACTCCAAGAACAGCGTCCACATCTTGCGTGGTCCATGCGTCAAGAAAACGAACGGCCAGCGGTTCCCACGATGTCATCACCCACCTCACACGTTTGAAGAGAACGCCATGCCGACGCGGACAATTCCACGGCGGCCGCAGTCGGCGACATTCGAAAACGCCCCGACACCCAGTGGCGCGCGAACTCCTGCGCCGGACCGAGAACAACGGGAAGATACAATTCGGATGGTAATTTTCGAATTTCTCCCGCATCCCGCTGCGCAGCAAACCAACCCACCACGGAGGCTGCATAGGCCCGATTCGCCTCCCGAAGCGCCGCGGCGACCGCCTTCACCCGCTCGTTGGAAGCCTCCGGTCGCGGACTTTCAAGTAAAAACCTGGCCCATGCGGGGTTTACCTCCACCCACCGCAAGTGGCCGCTCACCAGAGCTTCGACCACCGACTGCGGTCTCCCCTGCTCCAACGCCGACACTTGCACCTTGTGAAAGGACTGAACACCCCGCAGGTACAAAGCCGCCGCCAACCCCTCTTTGTTCTCAAAGTGATGGTACAGACTCCCCGTGCTCACCGCCGCGCGCTCGCGGATCATGGCGATGGAGGTCGCTTCTACGCCCAGCTCGGTAAAGCAAGACAACGCTGCAGCCAAAATCCGATCTTCGGTGTCGCTCATGCTAGAACATTATTCTAGAACATTATTCTAGTCCACAAAAAAACGAAAACCGCCCAGAATACCCCTCGGACCATGGCATACTTGGCTTCCGGAGGGTGCTTGCGCATCCTGTTGGCTGCCTTGACCGCCCAAGCCGAGACGCTTGACGGTTGGTCCGTTACCGACGAAACACCGGACACCCTTGGGGTGCCCGGCGTTCGCTGACTTAGAGGGCTACGTGGTCGACATCGACTCGACGTTCCGGCTTTGGCGCGGATTTTTCACTGCCCACTTGGACGTCCGTGGCGCCGGCCTTTTCAAAAATCTCCTTCGCCCGCTTCACGGCGTCGCTGTCAGCGGCATGGGCGGAGATGAGAATATTTCCCCCTCGTACCTTGCCTTCATAGGCTTTGGCTTCCAACTCAGGGATGCCCATACCGACCAACGCACCAGCGAGTCCGCCCACCGCTGCGCCCACGGCCGCACCGCTCAATGCGGCCAGAATCGGACCCGCCGCAATAAAAGGGCCTAGGCCAGGAATGGCCAGGGTACCGATACCCGCGAGCAAGCCGGCAGCGGCGCCAAACACGCCACCCGCGGTCACCCCGACAACCACCCCTTCGGGGGCCTTGGTGTTTTGCTCATGGGCAAAGTCCCATGTCCCCGATTTATCCGGAAACAAAGCGGAGATATCATTCTCCATAAACCCACTGGATTTGAGCTGATTCACGATATTGCGCGCCTGAACTTCAGTGGGGACAATGCAAAATACGACGTTTGACATGATACAATTCCTGGTTCATAGTGATAGACACGTTGACGTTCTCAGGGAGAGGGTACGCGGCGCCGAGCGCTGCGTGGACGCTATGGCGTTTCCACTTCAAGTTGGTTGTCGACCCGTTTCACCCCCGATATCGCCTTAGTTTTCTCAGCGATCAAAGCCTTTTCTTTCCGATTGGCAACAACACCACGCAGGGTGGTGACCCCGTCCGCGGTGATGATTTTGCAGTTCTTGCCGGTCGTCGAAAGCGAATCGTCCGCCACCAAGGCCCGCCGAATGCTCGCCGTCACGGCGATGTCTGCTGCGGACTCGGACTGATCGACGGGAGTGAGCGTTTCACCGCTTCGATCCCTCTCGTTTCGGCCGGTATTGTCGGTGGCGTGCGTCGCCGATGGCCTCGCGATGGACGGCTCACGAGCGCGTTCGGCCCCGCAAGCAGAAAGACTCCATACCGTACCAACAAGCAAAACAGTTCGTAAGTTCATCATTTCTCACATTGAAAAAGGGAAATAGAAAAATATACTTTTATCCAGCCAAATCTCAAAGCTCTACACCACCAAGCAGCTTCCGTTGGCGATCCCGCGCGGTCTCGTAGTCCGCGGCCAACTGCTGCAATACGGATTTTTCTAGCGCCCGACGCGCTTTTTCGAACATTTCGCCCTCTTCCTCCTGGACGTGATGGGACACATTTTCCTGAAGCACCTTGAACTTGGCCATCCATGCGTCCCCATGGGTGCCGAGGCACCCCGTGGCGTATCGACGACTTTTTCAACGACGGACATAGCTTACTTCCTAGGGTTTGGTGAAATGAGCCCGCGCTAGGTAGTTCGGACCACTCACACGCAAGGGGGGTAGCTCTTTCAGCGTCCCTGCCACTCTTTTTGGGGACAATCCGACAAAGCTAGGGGGAATCGGACAAAGCTAGGGGGAATCGGACAGAGTGTGACCTCAGACGACAACTCCGCATCACGCCCAACCAACGCCATACGTCGCTCGCTCATCGCCTGTCGCAATGGGATCGAAGTGAGCAATCCCAAAGCCAATTGGCGACCATCGACGGATGGTTATTCACGATTACGACCGTTCTCGCTTCGTGCAGACCGGATCCGGTTTGTGACCACGAGCGGCCCGCGCGGGTTACCCCGCACATGAGCACCGAACCAGAGCCCGCGATCCACCCTGCCCGAACGCCGCTTTACGCGTGTCCACGCAACGGATACGTCCAGCCCAAGGGAGACGCCATGAATCCAAACCCGCTCGACCGTCCTCCAAGCCGCCTTCGCGTGTTTATTGCCATGAGCCTCGACGGCTATATCGCAGGGGTGGACGACGATCTGTCCTGGTTACCCCCACCGGTGGAGGGTGCTGACTTTGGCTACGACGCGTTCATGAGTGGGATCGGTGCTCTCTTGATGGGCCGCCGGACGTTCGATGTCGTAGCGGCATTCGATCCGTGGCCGTACGGGGACCGCCCCGTTCTCGTGGCGACCCACCGCCCCCTGCCGAAAACGGCCCATGCGGAGGCGATCGTCGGTGAGCTGACGACCCTGATCGAGTGCGCAAAGACCGCCGCCAAAGGAAGAGATGTGTATTTGGACGGCGGTCAGCTGATCCGCCAAGCGCTCGACGCAAGCCTGGTCGATGAACTGATCGTATCGATCGTTCCTGTCGTTCTGGGAAAGGGAGTCCCATTGTTTGCGGGGGCGGAGCACCAGCATGCGCTTGAGCTGGTGCGGAGTGAGGCGTTCCAGAACGGGCTTGTACAGCTGACCTACCGGCCCCGCGGGGCGTGACGCGTCCGAGTCTGCGGTCGACCCGTAAATGATGGGAGGTCCCATGCGGATCGTTTGCATCAGCGACACCCATACGGGTTTCGTCGCCGCAAAACAGGGTCACTTGAGGGAGGAACGCGGGAGGAACCACCGGCGGCGCCGCCCAACCCGAGGAAAGAGCCAATGACAGCCACATCTCCAGCTCCTTCACCGTTCGGTGCAATGGCCGCCCCATCGCACCCCAGGAGACCGTACCTGCAGCCGCCAACACTCACCCGACCGCATACACCAGATTCACAGCATTGCTCGCCGACAAATGGCTCTTCGGACGTCGAAAAGCGCTTCGTCCGTACCGACTTTTTGCAAGCTTCAGCCGAAATTTCTTCTCGTCGATGCCTTTGGATACCAGGGCGCGCTCGAATTCTTCCCTCGCCTTTTGCCGTGCTTTGAAGAGCATCATCTGCACCCGGCTATGGACGTTGACTTCGCCGTCGCCGGTGGTTTCAATCGGAAGGAAAATCGCATCCGGGTAGGTTCCCAGCACCTTTGACTGCACGCCATCGCTCACCCCGGACGAGGGCATGCACCCAAACGGCTTGACCGAGATGGTCATGTGGTTGACTTTATCTTCGATGAAGTGGAGCAATTTTCCCACTTCCATATGGCCTTCTCCGCCGCGAAGGTTGTTGTCGTAGTGCCGATGGGCCAGCGCGGCGATCTGCTCCATGTCCGGCAAGTGGTAGCCCTCCAGCCCGACCGCATGCGCAAACGTCTGAAACAGGCCTCGGAGAGCACTTTCACCGACCCACAGGGACAACATCCGCGCCGTGACGTTTACGCCCGACAGCCCGTAGCGGCCCGCGTCTTCGTTCTTCAGATCCACCCGTTGCGTAGTATCAAAGCGCTTTTCCCACATCAGGTACAGCAGCCAGTTGACCAGCGGCTGAATATCGCACTCCGCTCCTTGGGACTCCAGAAATTCGTAGAGATGGTAGTTACCATCGCCCTCGGTGGTCATCGCCCAGAATTCGCCGATCACACTGACCACTGGCTTGGGTTGCGAACGATCGACGGGAATCTTTCCAAGAATCCGACGGCACTGCACCAAAGCGCGCAGCACGCTTCCCCGGCGTTCCAACGTCTCGCCCACGATCCGCTTGCATTGCGCCAAACCCCGGTTGACGGCCCCCGCTTGGAGTTCGTACGGGCGCAGGCGATAACCGATGAGGTTCAGAACATCCCCGGCAAGTAACGCTCGCACCACCGCAAACGCAAAGTCGCGTCCGAGTTTCAGTCCCAGTTCCTGGCCCGTCGCCTGTGCGATCCCCACCTTCTGCTGAAACAGCAGCACCCGGAACCCATCAAAACCAGCGTCCCGGAGAGCTTTTCGATACTCGGTCGCGTACATACCAAAACGGCAGGGACCGCACGCGCCAGCCGTCAGAAATACGTGCTTTTCAATAATCGTTTCGGTCGACAGGCCTTGCTCATCGCGCATTTTGACAAGTAACTTTACTAAATTCCCAACGGTGAAATACGTGGGGTTGCACTGGGCACGATTCCCAAACTCCTTTCCAAAGTTCAGCGCCTCGCCGTCCGGAACGTCCATCACCCGTACCCGGTAGCCGAGGCCGCGCAAGCCGTGGGCGACCAGCTCATCATGAGCGAGCGACAACCCCGATACCCAAATCGTCGTGTGCGGAACGTCCTTGGCGAGGAACTCGCTGTTGCCGTGAATGTGCTCGGTATAGTGGTCTCTTTCGAGACCGAGGTCGCGAGCTTGTTCGTCGGCATACTGTTGTAGGGCTTGATCGATGTCGTCGCGGTCCATGGGATCCTCGAAAGATGAGTTATTTGGCGTAAACTTCGACGGAGACCGGTTGGGCCTCCAACTGCTTTTTCTTTTCAGCGATTCGACGCGCAAGTTCGGCCTTTCGCAGCGCCCGATCTTTGAGCTCTTCTTCCACCCGTTGCAGGCGGTAGGCGTACGTCTTGACCCGGATGGCGATCGCCCCCCCCGGCTTGTTGGCATCGAGATCGTGCAACGCCGCCGTTGGAACCTTCGCTTTACTCACGATGCTCTCCACCGCGCCGTAGGTGGGCGCATCGTGACCGCATTTGAACGACGAAAGGTCCAACAGCGCCAGATTCGGGCAACGCGCTGCGAACTTTGTCGCCCACACCCGCTGCGCGGAGTTTGCCGAGTAGTTTTCCGGCCAGACGTCGGTGATCGACGTGGGATCCCCTTCGCGGAAGTATTTCCTAAGAAACGCCAGATCTTTCGGAATGCTCCGAATCGACAGCACCGGGTAACCGAGGACTTGGAACTCCTCGGGGATCCCATGGTGAAGGCCCGGATCCGCGTGATACGGCCGGCCGATCATCAAGATCCCGACTCGATCCTCGCGTTCCAACTGCTCGATGATTTTGCGGCCTTTTTCTTGGAGCTGGCGGTCGAACTCCGCAAGAGCACGGAAACCCTGATCTGCCGCCCATTCCACTTCGTCTTGAGTGACACCGAGCCGCGGCCCCCACAGCTCAAACAGGCGCCGTTTCATCAGGTTGGGCTCATCAAACGAAAGCGCCGAATCCAGCCATTCTACGCCCGCTTTCTCAAAGAAGTCGGTTTCCTTGGTAAACGCCGCTTTCACCACCTTGGGTGCACCCGCGACGATCGGACAGGTCGCGTTGTCCATGACGTCGGTCATGAAATTCGGGACCCGGGTCAAACACGGAAACCAGAGATAGTGGAGGGGTCCTTTGCGTGGATCCGTATGCACGTGGTTCAACAACTCATGAACGTGAGCCTGGATTACCTTCGAAGGAAAACATGGGTCAACCGAGCCATATCGCCCTCCTTCATGCCACATTTCTTCCGACGTTGGGGAACTCCACAGGATGTTGTCTTCCGGAACGCCAAGCGTTTCCAGGAACGTCCGGAAAAACGGGCCCGTTGAATACATGTTCAATACGCGCGGCAGCCCAATTCGGACCTGCGACAGATCCGCGTAGGACCTTCGGAAACCGCGGTTCAGTGCCTTCCGCATCACCCGGAACCACCGATCCACTTTCACGGTCACGTCCGCTTTGGCCGTGCCCGCCCGCGGCAGTGGTTCTGGTTCAAAGAAGTGTGTGAACGCGAGTCCGGC
>SYKL01000415.1 GCA_005797785.1 Pseudomonadota bacterium
CGCCCAAATGCGGGCGCTGCTGACTGGTGGAACCCAGGTTGAAGCGGCGTTAGGATAGAGACAATCACTCGGCCGACAGATGCGGCCGAACAAACCGTATCAAGACGGTTGCTCGGTCGCGGGCTTAAGCCCAGCTTCCCTCCGGTCCTTGCTTCCCTCCTAGGACCCACGGCATGCCAGCGATTCTCCCGGAGGACCTAGAGTACCGGGCCCACCACCAATCCCTTGGCCGCCAAAAACTCTGGATTGAACACCTTCGAGGTGTATCGGCTGCCATGGTCGCAAAGCAGTGTCACGATCCGCAGCCCGCGACCGGGGTTTTTCCGGGCGATCTCGTACGCGGCCTGCACATTGAGCGCCGCTGAAGTTCCCACCACGAGGGCGTCCTGCCGTGCGAGATGGTAAAGCATATTTACCATCTCTGGATCGCCAATGCGCACGGCTTCATCGACCTGAGCTCGTCGAAAGTTCTCGGTTACCCTCATGATTCCGATGCCTTCGGTGATCGAGCTGCCGGTCGACTCCATCTTTCCTTCGTTCACGTACGAAAACAGGCCGGAGCCCATCGGATCGACCAACACCACCTTCAGATCGGGGTTTTTGCCTTTCAAGTACCGCGACATGCCGCTGATGGTGCCGCCGGTGCCGACGGCGCTCACCAAAACGTCGATCCGACCTTCGCACTGCTCCCACACCTCCGGACCGGTGGTTTCGGCGTGGAAGTCGCCGTTCGCGGTGTTCTCGAATTGGTTCGCCCAAAACCAGCCGTTTTCTTCGGCGAGGATCCGCGCCCGGTGATAAAAGTGCTCCGGATTTGCAAAGGGTACCGGAGGAACCTTGCGGATCTCCACACCCATCGCCTCCAGCAGATCGTACTTTTCCTTCGCCTGGTTGTCGGGCATGGAAACGATCACCCGATAGCCGCGCTCTACTCCCAGAACGCCCAGGCCGATCCCCGTGTTTCCGGCGGTGCCCTCGATGATCGTCCCCCCAGGGCGAAGCCGTCCATCGGCCTCCGCTGCGCGGATCATCCCTTTGGCCGCCCGATCTTTGATGCTCCCGCCCGGGTTCATGAATTCGGCTTTGCCGAAGATTTCATTTCCGGTGGCTTCGCTCAACGAACGAATGCGAAGAAGGGGGGTATTCCCAACGGAATCCCAGAGGGTGGAGGTGCGGTGGTTCAAGGGTGCTCCTCAAGAGGTTCTAACCCTGGTGAGCGCGGATGGACTGCAGTGTTTCGCTGCCACCCTGGCAGGCTGCTGCAAACTCGCCCGGGGCTGTGGAGCGCGGTCCGCTACTGCGCGACATACGGCTGGGTCGGCCTGCGTCAGCGACGCTCGGTACGCTTTTCCTCGGCCTCGGTCGGTCGAAGTTGCTCGCAACGCGGCCTGCGGGCCTCGCAACGGCGCCATCGGGCCGCCCGCGGCCTGTACCTGATCGGCGCTCCCGGGCCCTGTCGGAAGACTGCCTAGAAACTGGCACCGATGCCGACCGTCGCCACCGCACCAACGTAGAATTCATCGGATTCATCGCCGAGGATCCACTGCCGGCCTTCCGCTTCGAGTCGAAGCGCGACCCGAAGTGGCCGTGAATCCACCACAAACTCGACGCCTGCTTGAGCATACGGGGAGACAGGAGCGTGGTTATAAGCACCCCATCCAATGGGCGAGGACCAAAAGAGGGGGTGGAGGACTCCGACACCGGAAGCGATGGTGGGGGAGAAATAGGCGTCGAAGGTGGAGTGGCTTCGAATGAGGACATCCCACCGCAGTTGGACCCCCACCGCGAAAACGCGGATTCGAGTACCGGAGGCTTCGAAGGCGATGGCCGGTCCCGTTGGCTGATTTCGAAAATGACGGCCCAATTCGAAGCCGATGCCGCCGTCAAACCCTCCAATGTGCGACGCTTCCAAGGTTCCCATGGCATACCAGCGGTGTGGATCGGCTTCGGCCCAGGACGTGGTGGGCTCCGCAGCGGCCGCCATGCCGCTCGCGAACATGCCCGAAAAGAGCAGTAAACTGCTGATTTTACGGCCTAACTCTGACGGTCGAATCGCTAAAAAGTTCATTTGTCCTCCGGAGCGGCCGAGCGCAGGCCTGCACCAACGATGGCACCGAAACCCCGCAGGAGTGTTGCGGTTTGTTGTACGCTCCAGGTTCAAATCGTGCACCTCCAGCGGCGGCCGAGGCGTACGTCCCAACGAGCGAGCGTGCTGTTCTAATTAGTCAACTACCTTACCATCTCGCGCTCGCCGCCTCCCCGGATTACAAGGCCCCGCCTTTTGCCCTGATGTCCGATGTCCCCAGCCTGGATTGCGCTAGGAACCGTCCTCACCCTGTTTCTCATTGCCTTTGCGGTGGGACACCTGGGGCTGTTGGGCGTGTTTCTTCTTTCTCGGCGCCGATCCTCTGAAACAGATGAGGCTCCCATCGATCCGGTGACGGTGGGCATCCCCGCTCGCAACGAAGGGGAGGGTGCGGTTCGCGCGATCCGGTCGGTTCTCGACCAAGATCACGCGGGACCGATCACCGTGGTGTTGCTGTTGAAGGATCGATCGGACACCTCAATCCCGTACCTGCAAGCCGCTTTCCCGGATGCCAATTTCGAGGGCGAAGGACTTCTGTTTGAAGGGCCGCTTCGCCGCGCTCACGTCCATTTCACCGGGGAGGACCCCAAGCACCGGAAAGTAAACCTACTTGTCGATCGCCTCGACACCCCCTTTGTGGCGCTCTTAGATTGTGATCATCAGGCTTTTCCCTCATGGATTCGGACATCGCTGGCGGTCCTCCGCCGAGACGGCGGCAAGATCGTTCAATCCCGGCGGGAGCCGATTTCGACCGAAGGGTTGTTTGGACTTTGGGATTCGTTGCATCAGCACATCGGCTGTGAGGTGACGAACATCGCCTACGATCGCCTGGGGCTTTCGGTGTTTTTCACTGGAACCACCGCCGTCATGGAAAGCGAGCTTCTGCGAAATCATCCGCTTCGCGACTGCCTCACAGAGGATACGGACCTTTCGTACCGGCTGATTTTGGCGGGCGAGCGGATCTTGTATAATCCGGTC
>SYKL01000416.1 GCA_005797785.1 Pseudomonadota bacterium
ATGGTCGAGCCGATGGCCGATCGGCTGGCCCAGATTGATTTGCACACCGGGGATCTGTGCAAGATTCGTACGGATCTCCGCCAAAACCTCCGTTCGATCGCGGCCTTCTGCCGCAAAATCGACATCGATTTCGGAAGAATGCACCCCTTCCGCGTGTTCATCGAGCTCGGCTCGGCCGGTGCGCCTTCCGACGCTGGTCACCTCCGGTGTCGACAGGATCAGGCGTTCCGCCAGGGTTCCTAACCGGTTGGACTCCGCCAAGCTGGTGCCCGGCATCGCCAGCAGGCCGATCGTCGCCGTGCCCTCGTTGAACGGAGGCAGAAAGCTCGTTCCCAAGAACGGCACCGTCAGGAGCGCCATCAGCACCAGTGTCGCCACGGTCACCAAAACGCTGCCCGGATGCCGCAGTACGCGCGACAACACCGCAGTGTCGAGCGCCTTCAATTTTCGAACCAGCCAACTGTCCGCTTCCTTCGAGTGAAGTGCGGCACGCGGCAAAAGGTATGCGGACAATGCGGGGGTCAACGTCAACGACACCCCCATCGACGCCAAAATGGACGTGATGTAGGCGATCCCTAGTGGCGCGAACAATCGCCCTTCAATGCCGTCCATCGCGAACAGAGGGACAAACACCAGCACCACCAGCACCGTGGAAAATACGATCGAACTCCGCACTTCCGAGCTCGCCGCCAAGATTACTTCCGTGAACGGTTGTGGTGTTGGCGAAAGCTGGTTTTCACGCAATCGACGAAACACGTTTTCGACGTCCACAATCGCGTCGTCCACCAATTCACCGACGGCGATCGCCAATCCTCCGAGGGTCATGGTGTTCACCGTCAACCCAAAGGCGTGCAACACCAGGGCCGAAACCACGAACGAAAGCGGGATCGCAGTTAAGGTGATCGCGGTGGTTCGCCACGACATCAAAAACAGGATCAGCACCAACGCCACCAGGATCGCGCCATCCCGAAGTGCATGTTCCACGTTCAGAATCGAGGACTCAATAAAATCCGCCTGCCGAAACAGGGGCACCACCTCCACCCCAACGGGAAGGTTCAAATCTGCCAAAGCGCGCGCCACCTCCCGGTTCAGGTCGACGGTCGAAGCGCCCGGCTGCTTTTGCACCGACAGGATCACTCCGGGATGGGCGTTGACCCCCGCATCCCCGCGGAGAGTGCCCACACCCCGGTGGATGTGTGCCACCGACGATAGCGCCACCGGCGCATCTCCCTCCACTTTCACCGCGGTGCGTCCGATCGCGTCCACATCCGCCGTCTTGGACAGGATCCGAATCAACGATTCCTGGCTTTTTCGCTCTAAAAATCCACCGGTGCGATTGGCCTGCGCCAGGGCGGCCGCGTCGCGCACGTCGTCCAAGGTCAGCTTTCGAGCGGCCAACGCCTCCGGTTGGACCTCCACCTGGATCTGCTCCACCCCGCCGCCGATGGCGATCACCTGACTCACGCCGGAGATCGCCTGCAACCGCGGGGCGATCGCCGTATCGCCCAGGCGGCGCAGGGCTGGCCCCTTCCAACTGCCGTCCGGCGATACCAGACCAACGAGCAGGATTTCCCCCATGATCGAACTCATCGGCCCCATGGCCGGCTCCGCACCCTCTGGCAAGCGCTCGCGGACCTGCCCCAACCGCTCGGCCACCTGCTGGCGGGCAACCAGAATGTCCGTTTCCCAGCTGAATTCCACCCAGACCACCGACAAGCCCGCGCCCGATTGCGAGCGCACCCGCTCCACGCCGGTGGCGCCGTTCATCGCGATTTCCACCGGCCGGCTGACCAGGACCTCCACTTCTTCTGGGGAAAATCCTCCATATTCGGTGAGCACCGTCACCGTCGGCCGGTTGAGATCCGGGAACACGTCCACCGGAAGGGTGGGCACAACCATTGCGCCATATACCAGCAACAACGCAGCTGCCAACACCACAAACAGGCGATTTCGGATCGAAAACGCGATCAGTGCATCAAACATCGCTCATCGCCCCGCAACGCTGCGGAGCGCATAAGTGCCCTCGGTCACCACCCGTTCGTTCAGGTTTAAGCCGGACAGTACTTCGCGCACCCCACCCGACTCCGGCCCCAGCCGAACCGAGCGAGCCTCAAAGGACTCCGGTCCTTCCTTCACAAACACCAGGTACTCGCCATTGCTCTCGACCACCGCATCATCGGAGATCAGGGAAGTACGGCGATTTTCACCGGCGGGTACGGTTCCCGTGAGCGTCATCCCCGGCACGATCCCCGGGGTTTCCTGCGCCAACTCCAAGGTCAGATGCAGCATGCCGCTCTCGGGATCCGCTTTCATCCCAGGATCCAGAACGATCGCCGTGAGCGCATCGCCACCGCCGACCGGACGCAATGTGGCCTCCGCACCCATCGGGATTTTCCCCGCGTACGCCTCGGGAACATGCGCTTCCACCCAAAGAACTCCGCCGGACACAATCGTAAACAATGGATCCGAGGCGGCAACCACCTGGCCGGTGCGCGCATCCAACGACGCGAGAGTGCCGCTGACCGGCGCCCGCAAAGTGAGGGTGCTGCCGCTGCCTTCGGCGGCGATCTCCGCCTGGTGAACCGCCGCGCGGGCGACCTCCACCGAACGCTCGCGGTCCAAGCGCTCCCGCTCGGACAGCGCACTCCCCAAGGTCTCTGCGCGTGCCGCATCCCGTTCCGCGAGCTCCAGGGCCTTTCTGGCGCGCGCCAGCTCCACCCGCGCCCCGGTCTCGGCGGCCACCATCCCCGAGCGCTCAGCGCCGCTCAGGCCTTCCCGAAGGGTCCCCAGCACCTGCCCCGCCCGAACGGTCATGCCGGGTCGAAGGTTGGGCGCCAGTTCGAGGGTTCCACCGACAGGAGCGGCGATCTCCGCACCTCCGCCCGGCCGAACCACGCTTTGTCCCAAGATCCTCACCGAATCCTGAAATTCCGCCTCGCGCACGACATCCGTTCGGACGCCAAGCAAAAACTGGCTTTCCAGGGCCATGGAGAGCATTCCCGGAGCTGCGCCGACCGGAGCCGGGGCCGCAGGGGCGCCGTGGTCTTCGCCACCGTGCGCTTGCAGGCGATCGACGCTGATTCCCAGCCCGAGCCCCCCCAACACCACCGGGGCCAGCTTTCGGCTCCACCGGCCGGTACCAAAGCCCAACAAAACCCCCAACAAAACCCCAAGACCGAGGCCTCCGACCACCCCGCCCACGATCCATCCGGTGCCCCATCCGTCCGAAGCCAGCGTCGGCCCCACAGGAAGTGCGTAGTGAAACGCCGGCAATCCGAGCACATCGGCCCGATCGGCGATCACCGTCAACCCGCCCACATAGTCGCCATGCGTCGGAAAGGTCGCGGAAAACTCGAATACACCAGCCTGTTTTGGCGAAAGCGCCGGCACCTCCACCTTGGCAGGTCCGTCCCAGGTGATCGCAACGGATCCGCTTTCTACCGGCGCACTGGTACGCCAATCCGCCACCAACGCCCGACCGTGGATCGGTTGGCCCGGATCCGCATACGGCAACCGCACCACCGCCTCGTATTCCGTTGACCAGGTCGAAAGGGAATCCCCTTCGTGCAAGGCAGACAATGGCGCCTGTGGAGGGCCGTGATCCTCGCCGCCATGCCCCCAAGCGAGGGCGATCCACAGCATCATAACGCACCCCCGGGGATCTGGCCTTGCAACCGCCATAGTTCGAGCCGCGCTCGTTCTAGACGGTAGCGGGCATTCAATTGAATTTCCAATGCGCGAACCAAATGCTCCCGCCGGGTGGCGAGCTCGGACGCCGAAAATTCACCGAGCAAGAACGCGCGACTGGTCTCCTCCACCGCCGTTTGCAAGCCCTGAACCTCGGAAATTCGCCTCCATGCCGCCTCCGCCAGGCGCTCCTCGCTGTCCGCCGTCGACCACTGCGCTTCCGCTTCAAAACGCCGGATCTGCAGCTCCGAACGCCAGTGGTGCATTTCCGCCCGCGCCGTTCGCACCGCGCCAACCCCAGGTGCCAGCAGCGGAATCTCCAGCTTGATACCAACGATCGGCTCCGACTCACCGTGCATGCGCTGGCCGAGCGTCAGCTCTGGCGAGGGAACCCGGTCCAGGATCGCCAAAGTCCG